>NZ_BAAAUG010000215.1:0-8601 GCF_039533825.1 Streptomyces rectiviolaceus | reverse complement strand
TGGCGTGGTGCAGCGCCCGCAGAGTCGGCGTGTACGAGGAGACGACCCGGTCAAGGGCGCCGGACACGCCGTCGGCTGGGGCCGCGGCGTGCAGCGGCATCGTGCCCAGGGCTCCGGCGGGCGACCACCACATGCGAGGCCGTGGTCCGTCGGGCGCGGCCCGGACGGCCAAGTGGTCGAGGACGGGGCCGGTGACCACCTGCCACAGCCAGGCGAGCGTCTCCCGCACGACTTGCTGGGCGCGCTGCGACTGCTTCCGGGAGGTCGCAGGCGCCTCTATGCGTTCCAACGCGTCCTGAAAGGCCTTCCGGCGCGCGGTCGTCGGCTCCGGACCGAGCCCCGGGAGCGGCACTGCTTCGATGGAGCGCTCGCGGACGAGCAGCGCGTCGCTGCCGTACGGGGACACGTTGACCAGGACCACCGGCCCCGCCGCGGCTGTCGCGCGCAACTCCCGCTCGTGCCACTCACGCACCGGACGCAGCAGGCCGAGCTCCGGGTGTTCGGCACGGATCAGGTCGGTGAGCTGCCGCCATTCGGCGGCCAGTTGCTGACGTCGGTCGGCTCGGGCGTCGGACGCCCGCGATGTGTTCGATGGGCCTTCGCCCAGGAACTCCCCGTCGAGCGGCTCCCGGCCGTCGGTCGCCGTGTCGAGGGCGTCGCGGAGTTCCTCGAAGCGGTCGGCGATGCCCGGGGCCGTCTCCCGGAGCCGGGTCAGATCGCTGTCGGCGTCGAAGGCGTGGGACAGCAGCACACCTCTGGCCTGCTCGAGGAGCCCCACCGCCAGATCGGGCCGGCCGCAGCGCACGGCGCACGCCGCCGCCGCGGCGCCCAGACCGATGGTCCGGCCCAGCAGGAACTCCTGGTCGTCGCGGACGAGATGGCGGGGGGCGACGGAGTGCAGCAGGTCGACCGCCACCACGTAGCCGTCCAGGGCGCGGTCCCAGACGCCGAGTTCCGCCCAGGTGTCGCCCCAGGACCTCGCGGCGTCCAGGCGCTCGGACGGCGCGCACTGGTGCTCAAGGGCCGCCGCCCGGAACACGTCGGCCGCCTCGGCGAGACCCGCTGGGCGGTCGCGGCCGGCCGGCAGGTCCCGCAGGGCGTTGCCGAGGTTCGTCAGGCGCAGCGTGCGCCTCGCGTGGCCGGGCGGTGTGACTTCGACCGCCCTGCGGAACAGCGCGACCGCCTCGCCTCGGACCGTCGACGACAACACGGCGCCCAAGCCCGACAGACGGGCGCCCGCGGCCACCGCCAGGGCGCCGGGCAGCTCGGGAGAGTCCGCGGGAAGCGCGGCGATCACCGCGTCGGCGAGACCGCGGGCCTCCCGCGCGTCGCCGATCCGGCGCGCCGCCCGGCAGCGCGTGATCAGAGCCATGGACAGGTTGTGGCGCCGACGCGGCAGACGGGGGTCGTCGGCCGGGGTGAGGGCGAGTGCCTCCCTGAACAGCCTGATCACTTCGTCTAGTCGGGCGGCCGGGTCGGCGGCACGCTCGAGTCCGCTCATCTTGCTGATCGCCGTGGAGCCGAGCAGCGCCGCACGGTGCGCGACGCCGAGCCCCGGCAGCTCGGCGGCCCGGCGCCGGCACTCCTGAGCCTCCCGCAGATCCTCGCCGTCCTCGGTCAGCCGGTGGCGCAGGCCCAGGGCCATGCCGAGGTTCAGCAGCCGCACGCCGAGGATCTCGTGCCCTTCGGAGGTGAGCTCCACCGCCTCCCGAAGGGCCAGGATCGCCTCGTTCAACTCCCCGGGATCTCCCGTGCGTTGGTGACTGGAGCTCAGCACCATCCCGAGGTCGCTGAGCGTCACGGGCCGCTCCGGGTGGCCCGGCGGCAGCAGCGGCTCGGCCTGCCGCAGGAGCCGCAGGGCCTCGGCGAGGTCCGCGCTCCTGCCTTCCGGATCGAGGCCGTACCGGGCGTGCAGGGCCATCGCGGGGGCGATGAGGCGCGCCGCGGTGCGGGGCGTCGGCTCCCCGGATGCGGCGACCACGGCGGACAGATGCGTGATCGCCGCGTCCAGATCGGCCGGATCGCCGGTCAGACTGAAGCGGGCGCGCAAGGCGTTGCCGAGGACACCGCGGACGGAGGTGCGCCGAGCCGGGTCCTCCCGTGACGCCTCCAGCGCACCGGTCAGCACGCCGACCGCTTCGTGCAGGTCGTGCGGCCGACCGTTGCGTTGGTAGCGCAGGATGAGCCCGAGGCCCAGGTTGAGCGCTGCCGCCGCCGGGCCTTTCGGATCGTCGGGAACGGCGCGGCGGAGCAGGTCCACCACCTCGTCGCACTCCTCGGGCGAGCCGCCCTCCCGCTGCCGCAGCGCCAGCAGAGCGCTCCCGAGGGTGCTGAGGCAGTGGGCCAGATGCGGGCTGTGTGCGGGCAGTTGGGCCAGTACGTCACGGGCCGTGCCGACCGCTTCGTGCAGGTCGTCCGCGTCGTACGACCGCTGGTAGCGCTCCAGGAACTGGATGCCCAGGTTGCTGAGCGTCGGCAACCGGTCGGGGGAGTCGGCCGGAAGGCGCTTGAGCGTGCGGTGGGTGAGACGGAGCGCCGCGTCAGGACCTGCGTCGGCGTTCGGCTGGCCCTCCGGCTGGTCCTCCGGCCGGTCCTGTCCGGCGAGGGACAGCGCGTGGGTCAGATCGGCGACCCGGGTCGCGTACGTGGGGTCGTGCTCCGGAGTCGCGAGGGCGGCGAGGCTGCCCATACCGACCGCCAGGCTCAGCAGCACCTCACGCGTGGGCGTCGATGCGCCCACCCGCACGGCCAGGTCGTACAGCCGGAGTTCGTCCTCGGCGGCGCCCCGCGGAGGATGGTGCTGCCGTCCCTCGGCCGCGATCACGGCCGCGGCGCACTCGGCCGACCACTCGGCGGGGCCGTCCGCGTGCGCCGGGTCGGGGCGGTCCGCGGGGTCGGTGGACTCGTAGCCCGCCGCCAACTGGGGCGGCACGAGCCCGGGATCGGCCACCCACACAGGGAAGAGCAGCGTTCCGGCCATGGCTCCGTGGACGCTGCCCCGCGCGTCGTCGGGGGAGGCCGCCGCGCGGGCCGCGCAGAGCCAGCCGGCCACGTGCCGGGCCTCCAGGTCGGTCGTGCTGTCGACGCTCCGGAGCAGTGCCCGGAGTTCGGCGTCCGCCTCGGGCCCGAACACCACGTCCGCGCGCACGACCCCCTCGGTGGCCCCGGCCCGTGCGAGGCGCGTACGGATCGTCTGTACGAGCCGGTCCCGGTCGTCCCTCACCTTGTGGTTCCCCCCTGCAGTCGACTCCGGCAGCGCGGTGACTCGCTCTCAACTGCGCGCGATTTCCGGCACACTTGGACCATGACCGTATCCCCCGACCGTCCCGAACTCGCCCACGGCACAGCGGCGTTGTGCGCCCTGCTCGGCTCGCCGGACGACATGCGGCAGCCCGGCGTCCAGGAGGCGGCGGAGCGGGCGAGAGATGTGCTGCAGTCCGGTGCGGGCGCCGACGAGATCGCGGAGTGCTACGAAACCCTCGACCACGCGATGCGCAGGGCCGGGGACGCGGGCGGTCTTGTCAACGGGTCCCGGGGCGCCATGACCCCGGGCCTCGCGCAGCACATCAGGGTGGCCGTGTGCCCGGGACCGGCCCACTGCAGCCGGCTCGAACGGGCCCGAGACCTGCTGCCCGCCCCCCACTGCGCGGTCAACGGCGCACGCATGCGCAAGGGCCGACTGGACGCCGGGCAGTGACCGCCTCCGGTCTGCCGACGTCATGAACCCGCTCCTCGCCACCCTGGGCGGCAAGCTCACCGAACGCTGGCTGAACCTGCTGGTGCTGCCCGGCGCCCTCTTCCTCGCCGCCACGGCCGTCGGCGCGACCCTGGGGCACCGCCACTGGCACGACGCCGACCGGCTGCGCGCCACCCTGGACGACCTCGCGGCCCGCCCCGCACTCGACAGGACCGGCACCGCCGCGCTCGTGGTGGCGCTCGTCCTGCTCTCCGCGGCCGCGGCCTCGCTCGCCTCGCAGTTCCTCGGCGGCGCGATCGAAAGCTACTGGCTGCGGTTCGGCCGTGACCCGCTCTCGCGCGCCCTCACCGCACGGCGTCGGCGGCGGTGGCAGACAGCGGAAGCGAAGCTTGAGGACGCCGTCCTCCACGCCGCCCCGACCGGTTCCGGAGCGGGCGGTGCGGTGCGGGTCCCGAGCGGCACCGTGGCGCGGATACAAGCCCTGAGCGAGGACCGCGACCGTATCTCGCTGTGCGAACCGAGACGCCCCACCTGGTACGGCGACCGCATGCAGGCGGCGGCGGACCGCGTCGAAGCCGCCTACGGCGTGGACCTCGCCGCCCTGTGGCCGCGTCTGTGGCTGATCCTCCCCGAACCCGCCGTACGGCAGATCCAGGCGGCCCGTGACTCGTTCAGCGCCGCGGCCCGCCTCGCCGCCTGGGCCGTGGGCTATGCCCTGCTCGCCTGCTGGTGGTGGCCGGCCGCGCTGGTCGCCGTCGGGTGCGGAGCCGTGGCCCGTTCCCGTTCCCGGGCCGCGCTCGACGCGCTCGCGGGCCTCACCGAGGCGGCCGTCGACGTCCACGGCAGGGAACTGGCCACGCGCGTCGGCCTGCTCGGGCCGGACGAGACGGGGCTGCTGGCCCATGAGACGGGAGACGGGATGTCGGAGGTGTTCCGGAAGGCCCATTGACGTCGCCCCCTCACCACCCCGTGAACAGCAAGTGATTGACGGCGAGCGCGAGTACGGCCTGTGCCGCGAGCCAGTGGCGCCGACCCGCCGTCGGCAGGAGCGCCGTGGCCGCGAGCAGGAACGTGGCGAAGGGCAGCCAGATGCGCTCGGTTTCCGCCTTGCTCATGCCGGAGAGGTCGGCGGCCACAAGCGCGAGCAGGGCGGCCAGTACGAGGACGGCCAGGCGGTCGGCGGGGTTTGTCCGGCCGGTGCGCAGGCGGCTGATCGCGCCCGGGGCGGACGCCAGAGTCCTGCGGAGGCCTGCCACCGTCGCGAGGCCGACGACCAGCACCGTGCAGGCGAGGTTGGCCCAGACGAAGTAGCCGTACGGCCTGATGCCGCCCGCTCCTTGGTGGTAGCGCTCGACGAGCAGGTGGTACGCCTCCCACCAGTTGAAGCCCGCGAGGGTGAAGGCGAGCGGGACGACGGCTGTTCCGGCAAGGACCAGCGGGAGCGGGCGCAGGGTGCGGGTGATCAGCAGGACGGCGGCGGCGACGAGGGCGAACAGGGTAAGCCCGTACGAGAGGTAGCAAGTGAGGCCGAACAGCAGGCCCGCACCGAGGGCCGCGGCGGCGGGGGAGCGGACGGTGCGCGTCGCCGCCAGCGCCAGCAGGGCGATCATCCAGGCCGTGACGGCGGCGAAGTAGCCGTCCGCGGAGGCGCCGACCCAGATCGCGGCCGGGGCGAGGACGAGGAAGGGCGCCGCCCGGCGGGCGGTCGCCTCGTCGGCCAGGGCCCGCAGGGTGATCAGGACGGCCACCACGGCGGTGCTGCCCGCGGTGACGCAGAACGCACCGGCCCAGGCGCCGCCGCCCAGGCCGACGCGGTCGAGGAGGACGAAGGTGAGGGTGGCGCCGGGCGGATGGCCCGCCGTGTGGGCGGGCCAGTGACCGGGGGAGTCGATCAGGATGTGCCGCGTGAAGTCCCGCAGCGTCGCGGGGATGTCCTCGAAGCGGTCGATGACCTGGAGGTACTCGTACTTGGTGGTGAGCCGCCGCGCCACGCCCCGGTGCCAGCCGTCGATCAGCGCGAGCGACCAGATCCAGGCCATGGAGGCGGCCCAGGCGGTGAGGAGAAGGGGCCGCCACGGGAGCCGGGCGGCGAGGGCGGGGGCGTACGCGATCACCGCGACGGCGACGATCAGCGCGGCGGGTGTGCCGGGACCGATGTGCGGATCCCACCGGGCGTACAGCGGAGGCCAGTTGAGGTGCAGCGTGCCGTCCGCGTGCTCGATGGACGTGCCGACGACGACGGCCGCGGCGACGAGCAGCGCCGCGATCCCGGCCGCGGCCAGGTCACGGCTGTGGCCGGTGTGTTCTGTGGTGCTCACGTCTGCACGTTAGGCGCAGGTGGAGCGGGTGACGGGGCTCTGAGGGGTGACGTCAGCGTTTCGTCATGAGTCGCGGGCCCACTGGGGGGCCGGGTCCGGCATACGGTCGATTCATGCCCCCCGCCCCACATATGACCTCCCCTGCCGACCCCGGTTTCTGGCGCAGCCCGCTGCGCGGGCCCTGGTTCACCGCGGTGCTCGGCGTCGTTCTGCTGGTCGGTGTCACTGTGCTGTTCGTGACCGGCCTGCTGTCGTACGCCGCGTACAACCCGAATCTGTCGTCCGTCAACGACAAGACGCCGGACAAGGGCCTGCTCGGCTTCTATCTCTTCGACTGGCCGACCGATCCGCACTGGCTCTACCGACTCAACCAGGGCTTGCACGTCACGGTCGGCATCACGCTGATCCCGGTGCTCCTCGCGAAGCTGTGGTCGGTGGTCCCGAAGCTCTTCGCGCTGCCTCCGGCGCGGTCGGTCGGGCACGCCCTGGAGAGGGTGTCGCTGCTCCTGCTCGTCGGCGGCGCGCTGTTCGAGTTCGTCACCGGCGTCCTCAACGTCCAGCTGGAGTACCTCTTTCCCGGCTCGTTCTATCCGCTGCACTTCTACGGCGCCTGGGTGTTCTTCGGCGCGTTCGTGGCCCATGTCGTGCTGCGCCTGCCCCAGGTCGTACGTGTCCTGCGGGAGCAGGGGTGGCGCGAGCGGCTGCGGGATCCGCGTCCCGAGCCGTCCGACGCGGGGGGTCGGGTGGCGCAGGGGGGTCTGGTGGCGCCCCGGGCCGCTGAGCCGACCGTGTCGCGGCGGGGCGCGCTCGGCATGGTCGGCGCGGGCTCCGCGCTGCTGTTCGTCACGACGGCGGGGCAGAACTTCGACGGGCCCCTGCGCCGTACCGCACTGTTCGCCCCGCACGGTGGCGGTGATCCGGGGAACGGGCCGAACGGGTTCCAGATCAACAAGACGGCTGCGGGGGTGGGCATCGAGCGGCGGGACACGGGTGATCTGTGGCGGCTCGTCGTCGGTGGACCACGCGGAGACGTCCGGCTTTCCCGGGCCGACCTGCTCCAACTCCCGCTGCACAGTGCGGCGTTGCCCATCGCCTGCGTGGAGGGCTGGTCGACGTCGGACCAGTGGTGGCGCGGCGTGCGGCTGCGTGACCTCGCGGCGCTTGCCGGGTTCGACGAGGACCCTCCGGGCGTCCTTGTGGAGTCCTTGCAGCGGCATGGGGCCTTCCGCAAGGCCGCGTTGCGCGACAACCAGGTCCGCGACCCGCGCTCCCTGCTCGCGCTGCGGGTCAACGGCGAGGACCTGTCGCCGGACCATGGCTACCCGGCGCGGATCATCGTCCCGGCCGCGCCCGGCGTGCTCAACACCAAGTGGGTGTCCCGTCTGACCTTTGGGGAGCTGTGATGACCGGTTTCACGCACCGATTCCGGCGGTGGTACGGCGAGGGGCCGCTCCAACTCCTGGTGCTGCTCGGCTCTTTCGCGCTCGCGGGGTATGCGGGGGTGCGTCTCCTGGACGGTGACTGGCTGCTGATCGCCGTCTGGTTCGTCGGCGCGGCGCTGGTGCACGATCTGCTGTTCGTGCCCGCCTACGCACTCGCCGACCGGGCGCTGCGGGCCGCCGCCGATGGACGGCGCGGCCGCGGGGAGTGGATCAACTTCGTGCGCGTTCCGGCTTTCCTGTCCGGCCTGTTGCTGCTGGTGTGGTTCCCGCTCATCGCCGGACAGGTGGAGCGCTATGAGTCCGCCACCGGGCTCCCGGCCGATGGCTTCCTCGCCCGCTGGCTGATCGTCACGGCCGTCCTGTTCGCGGGAGCCGCCCTGTGCCGGGCGCTTCAGGCCCGGCGTGCGCGGCGCAGCGCCACGAAGGAACGGCCGCCGGTGGTCCACTGACCTGCCGGGTGCCAGCCGAGCGGACGGGCGTGACGCAGCAGGGCGGGAGTGCCGAGACGGGCCCAGGGGAACGACTCGCCGGGTGCGCCGTGCCCGTCGTCGACGTGCACATCCACCCGCTCGTCGACGTCCAGCTGAGCGGTCTCGGCGATCAACAGACCGCCGGGGGCGAGGAGTTGGGCGACGCGGTCGAGCAGCGCGGTGGGGTCGCCGCCGATCCCCACATTGCCGTCGATGAGCAGGGCCGTCCCCCAGCGGCCCTCGCCCGGCAGCGTGTCGAAGACGGAGCGGAGCAGTGCGGCGCCACCAAGGCGCAGCGTGTGGTTGACGGCTGCCTGGCTGACGTCGACCCCCAGGACGCGATGGCCTCGGGCCGCGGCTGCGGCCACCAGGCGGCCGGGCCCGCAGCCGATGTCGAGGACACTGCCCTCGCAGCGACGCAGGGCGGAGAGATCCGCCGCGTCGGCACGCGCACACCACCGCTCGACGTCGAGCGGAAGCAGCCAGCCGTCGCTGCGGCGCAGGAACAGCGGGCCGTGGCCGTTGCGCAGGGCGTTGGTGTACGGGACCGCGAGCCAGGGCGCGGCATCGGCGCCGCTCTCGCGAAGGCCGGTGTCCGGCGGTGCGGTGCTCATCGGCCGCCGCCCGGGCCCGTGTGCCCGGCAGCCGTCGCGAGGCGCGCGAGCGTGGCGGCG
>NZ_BAAAUG010000214.1:16712-23442 GCF_039533825.1 Streptomyces rectiviolaceus | reverse complement strand
GGCCGCGCTGGCACCGGCGGTGGCGCTCGCTCTCCTCGCGGGGCTCGCGGTGGCGCTGGGTGCGGGGCGCGGCGGGGCTGCGCGGCCGCGTGCCCGTGGCCGTGCCTGGTCCCGCTTCCGTTCCCGTTCCCGTACCCGTTCCCGGAAGGGGTTCTCCCTTGAAGCCTGAGAGCGTGAAGCCTGAGAAGGTGTCGTCCGACGTGCTGCTGTCGGTCCGTGACCTGCGGATCGGCTTTGACTCCGGACCCGCCGTACGCGGCCTCTCCTTCGACGTACGCAGGGGTGAAGTCCTCGCGGTGGTCGGCGAGTCGGGGGCGGGCAAGTCGGTGACGGCGCGGGCCCTGCTCGGCATGGTGCCGCGCGGTGCTTCGCTCTCCGGGAGTGTGCGGATGCACGGTCCGGGCACCGCCGATGTCGAACTCGTCGGCGCGCAGCGTGCGACGCTCGCCGCGCTCTGGGGACGCCGTGCCGCCCTGGTGCCGCAGGACGCACTGTCCGCCCTCTCCCCCGTCCACACCGTCGGCGATCAACTCGCCGCGGCCGTACGGTCCGTGCGCGGCCTCTCCCGCGGCCGGGCGCACGCCGTCGCCGTGGCCGCGCTGGAGAAGGTCGGCATCGCGGACGCCGCACGGAGGGCCCGCGCGTACCCTCATGAGTTCTCCGGCGGCATGCGCCAGCGGGCCGTCATCGCCATGGCCACGGTCAACGAACCGGAGCTGGTGGTCGCCGACGAGCCGACCACGGCCCTCGACCCCGAGCTGCGCGGCCAGATCCTTGATCTGCTGGTGGAGCGGTGCGACGCGGCGGGCGCGGCGCTCGTCCTGGTCACGCACGATCTGGGCGTCGTACGGAGCCACGCCGACCGGGTGCTTGTCATGTACGCGGGGCGGCATGCCGAGTCCGGTCCGGTGGACGAGGTGCTCACGCGCCCCCACGCCCCCTACACGGCCGGGCTCCTCGCCTCCCTGCCGCCCGATGAGCCGCTGCCGGGGCGCCGCCTCCCGGCGATCTCCGGTGCTCCGCCCACGCCCGACGCCCTGCCGCCCGGCTGCGCCTTCGCGCCCCGCTGCCCCCTGGCGGACGAGCGGTGCCGCACGGAGCTGCCCGAGCCGGAGGAGACGTACGACAGCCGTGCGGTCTCCTGCCATCGGTGGCGTGAACTGCCCGAATCCCCCGCCCAGTTGTTCCTGGAGAAAGTCACCACCGCATGAGCCCGCAGATACCTCTGCTCGACGTACGCGACCTGGTGGTCCGTTACGGCGACGTCCTCGCCGTCGACCGGGTGTCGTTCGAGCTCGCCGCCGGTGAGACCCTGGCGCTGATCGGCCCTTCGGGCTGTGGCAAGTCGTCCACCGCGGCGGCCGTGCTCCAGCTGCGCCGCCCCGACGGCGGCGAGGTGTGGTTCGACGGGCAGGAGCTCACCGCGCTCGACGAGCGCCGCCTGCGGCCGTTGCGCCCGGCGATGCAGCCGGTCTTCCAGGATCCGTACGGCTCGCTCAGCCCTCGCCGCACCGTGCGCGACGCCGTCGCCGAGCCGTTGCGCGTACAGGGGCGCTGGGACGCCAAGGGGCCCGCGCGCGTCGCCGAGCTCCTTGATCTGGCGGGCCTGGCATCCGCCCACGGCGAGCGGCTGCCGCACGAGCTGTCCGGTGGGCAGTGCCAGCGGGCCGGTATCGCCCGCGCCCTGGCGAGCGAACCGCGCCTGCTCGTCCTGGACGAGCCGCTGTCCGCCCTCGATCCGTCGCTGCGCGCGGGCATCCTCAATCTCCTCGCCGACCTCCAGGAGCGGCTCGGGCTCGGCTACCTCTTCATCAGCCACGACATGGCCGTGGTGCAGCACTTCAGCGACCGCGTCGTCGAGATGCGCGCGGGCAGGGTCGTGTCCGCACCGGCCGGGCGGAGCCTGGTGACCTGACCCCCGTGACGGGCGAGCCGAGGTGCCTGCGATGCTGATGGCGTGGTCCTCTCCCCCGCCGCGCCGGAACCGATATCCGCCGATCCGCCCACCTCCGCATCCGCCGAGAACCCGCTGCTCACGCAGTCGTGGCTGGATCTGGCCTTCGTGCACTGGGCCGTGGATCCCGCGGACGTCGCGCCGCTCCTTCCGGCCGGGACGGTTCCCGATCTGCACGACGGGGTCACCTATGTGGGCCTCGTCGCGTTCCGCATGCACCGGGTCGGCTGGTTCCGGCTGCCCGGCATCCCCTATCTGGGTACGTTTCCCGAGACCAATGTCCGCCTCTACTCGGTGGATGCCCATGGCCGACGCGGCGTCGTCTTCCGCTCCCTGGACGCCTCGCGCCTGATCCCGGTGGCGGTCGCGCGCGGCGCCTTCCGGCTGCCGTACCAGTGGTCGCGGATGAGCATCCGCCGCAGCGGCGACACCGTCACGTACAGCAGTGCCAGGCGCTGGCCGGGCCCGCGCGGTGCGTACAGCCGTATCGCCGTCCGGGTGGGCGAGCGGGTCGAGGAGCCCACCGATTTCGAGCACTTCCTGACGGCCCGGTGGGGCATGCACAACACGTTCTTCGGGCGGCAGATGTTCCTGCCGAACGCGCATCCGCGCTGGCCGCTGCACCGGGCCGATCTGATCGTGTGCGACGAGGACCTGGTCGCGGCGGCGGGGCTGCCGCGGCCGGTCGGGGACCCGGTGAGCGTGCTGTATTCGCCGGGTGTCCCGGTCCGTTTCGGGCGGCCTGCCCGGCCTGGCGGCATTCCGACTCCCTGACGGGCGGCACGACGGCGTACGACTCCACTCCGTACGGCTTCACAGCGAGGTCGGCAGGACGAACAGGGCCCAGGTGACCAGAGGCCCGATCACGGCGATGCCGAGCCCCCAGACCATGAGGCGGCGGAAGACGAAGTCCCGTTGGTCTTCGGGGGTGTTGGCGGTCACCAGGGCTCCGCTGGTGGAGAACGGCGATGCGTCCACGACCGACGCGGAGATGGCCAGCGCCGTGATGAGGCCGACGGCCCCGACCTCGCCGGCGAGGAGGAAGGGCACGGCCAGCGGGATCAGCGCGCCGAGCATTCCGGTGGTCGACGCGAAGGCGGAGACCAGGGCGCCGATGAGGCAGATCAGCAGGGCTCCGAACAGGGGTGCCTCGATGGAGGCGACCTGCTTGCCTAGGTAGTCGATGGTGCCCATGCGCTCCATCTGGCTCACGTAGGTGACGATGCCGCAGACAAGCAGCACGGTCGACCACGCGCAGCGGTCCACGGCGCCGGTGACCGACTTCGGGGAGACCAGGGAGAGCACGACGGTGATGGTGAGCGCCATCAGGCCGACGTCGAGGTCGAAGAAGAGTGCTCCGGCGACGAGGCTGAGCAGCCCGATGAGGGTGAGCGCGCGCGGGCCGTCGAGTTTGAGGGGCTCTTCCTGTGTCGTGGGCGCGGTGGTCGTGGCGACGGCGAGGGCGCGCCGGGGTGCCGCTCCCGCCTCGACGAGCTGGCCGCCGGGCGGCGGCGCGTCATCGGGTCGCGGTGCGTCGTCGTCGGGTCGGGCGCCGCCTTTGTACGTCTCCGCGCGTTGCCCGAGCAATCGCCGTCCACCGAAGATGAAGAAGACGATGACGCACAGCGCCACGTTGAACAGGAACGAGGCGGAGAACAGGAGGGCGGGGTTGCCCGGCAGGTGGTTCCGCTCGACCACGTTGTTGGTGATGCTGCCGAACACGCCGATCGGCGAGAAGCCTCCGGCGCTGGCTCCGTTGGCTATGAGCAGCCCCATGAGCACGGGGTTGATGCCGTAGGCGACGGCGAAGCCGAGGCCGATGGGGGCGACGATGCCGACGGCCGCGGGCGTCACGGCGCCGACCGCGGTAAGCATGGCGGTGACGAGGAACATGACCCAGGGGATGAGGGCGATCCGGCCCCGCACGGCTTTCACGGCCGCGTTCACGAGCCAGTCCACTGTGCCGTTGTTCTTCGCGATGGCGAACAAGAGCGTGACGCCGACCAGAACGACGAACAGGTCACCAGGGAAGCCGGAGAAGAGGTCGTCCGTCGACTCGTCCGCCACGGTGGAGCCGACGATGAACGCGGCCACGAGAGCAAGGGCTCCCAGGTGGACGGCGGAGAAGGTCGCGATGGCGAAGACAAGGACCAGGGCGATGATGGAGATGACTTGATCTGACACGAGGGCTCCCTTGCCGTCGGCCGATGGTCATGTCGCGGTGCGTCGGGGCGCGTGACGAGGGGTGCGCGCCGCACCGAGGAGTGCGCGGTGGATGAGGGCGCGCACAGACGTCCCCCCATGGGCTGAAGGAGCCCAGGGTGGATGATTAATTCCGCCTGGCGGAATTGAGCTTTCGCAATGGGGAGTATTGGAGTGCGCTTCCCGGGGCGTCAAGGGGAACGCCCGAATGCGTCGCGCGGGGCGGAGTTCGCTACTCCCCCAACTCGGGCCCGCCCGCGACACCTTGCCGCGAGTGCCCCAGCGCCGCGCTGACCTGCCGCGCCGTCTCGCTCACCAGCGCGCCGTACGCGACGCTCGCCTCCTGCGTCATCCGGCTCGTCGGCATGTTGACGCTGATGCTCGCGACCGGCGTCCCCGACTCGTCCCACACGGCTGCCGCGACCGCGGACACGTCGTCGCGCCACTCCCCGCCATTGGTGGCGTACCCCCGGTCCCTGATGCGTGCGAGCTCGGCGAGCAGCCGTTCCCTGTCCGTGATCGTCGAGCCCGTGAACTCCTCGAGCCCGAAGTCCAGTTGACGGTCGATCACTTCCTTGGGGCTCACCGCGAGAACAGCCTTGCCGTTCGCGGAGGCGTGGATCGGCAGCTGGGTGCCGAGGGCCAGGATGATCCGTACCGGCTTGGAGGTCTCCAGGCGCTCGATCAGGACCACCTTGTCGCCGTCCGGGACGGTCAGATGGACCGTCTCGTCGATGCTCCGCCGCAGCTCCTCCATGAGCGGCAGGGCGACGTCGCGCAGACTCAACTCCCCCGTGGCACGCCGTCCGACCTGCAAGGCCTTGGTGGTCACGACCCAGCGGGTGACCTCGCCGCCGGCCGGGCGGATCCAGCCCGCCGCATGCAGTGTGCGCAGGGCGCGCTGCGCCGAGCTCTTGGGCAGCTCCAGGCCGCGGGCGAGGTCGGCGACGCCGATCGGCTGCCGTGCGGCGACCTCTTCCAGTACGCGAAGTGCGTTGAGAACGCTCTGCATCCGTTGACTCCCCATCGGGTCGGGCCCTACGCTCCCCGTGCCACCTTACGACACACCGTGCCACAATGCGGCACGCATATCAAGGGAGTTGGCCAGAGTGACCTCGCAACCAGGGCGGCACTTCCTGCAGATACCCGGCCCCACCAACGTCCCCGACCAGGTGCTCCGCGCCATCTCGGCGCCGACGATCGACCACCGCGGACCCGAATTCGCCGCGCTCACCACGGAGTTGCTCGCCGCACTGAAACCGGTCTTCGGAACCGCAGGGCCCGTCGTGGTCTTCCCCGGCTCAGGCACCGGCGCCTGGGAGGCGGCCCTGGTCAACACGCTCAGCACCGGGGACCGGGTGCTGCACGTGGAGACCGGCCACTTCGCCACGCTCTGGCAGCAGATGGCCACGAGCCTCGGCCTCTACGTCGACTTCGTGCCCGGCGACTGGCGCCACGGCGCATCACCCGAGGCCATCGCCGAACGCCTCACGGCCGACAGCGCTCGTACGATCAAGGCCGTCTGCGTGGTGCACAACGAGACGTCGACCGGCGTGACCAGCCGGGTGTCCGAGATCAGGCTGGCGATGGACGCCACGGGGCACCCTGCGCTGCTGCTCGTCGACACCATCTCCTCGCTGGGCTCGATCGACTACCGGCACGACGAATGGGGCGTCGACGTCACCGTCGCCGGGTCCCAGAAGGGTCTTATGCTCCCGCCGGGGCTCGGCTTCAACGCGGTGAGCGAGAAGGCACTTGCCGCCTCCCGCACCGCGGGGCTGCGCAAGTCCTACTGGGACTGGCAGGCGATCATCGAGGCGAACCGGCGCGGATTCTTCCCGTACACCCCCGCCACCAACCTCCTCTACGGCCTCGCCGAAGCGCTGCGGATGCTCAAGGCCGAGGGTCTGCCCGCGGTCTTCGCCCGGCACGACCGGCATGCGGAGGCCACCCGAACCGCCGTGCGCGGCTGGGGGCTTGAGGTGCTGTGCGCCGACGACCGCGAGTACTCGTCCTCGCTGACCGCGGTGCTCATGCCCGAGGACCAGGACGCCGACAAGGTGCGCGAGATCATTCTTGAGCGGTTCGACATGTCCCTGGGGGCGGGCCTCGGCAGGCTCGCCGGACGGATCTTCCGCATCGGCCACCTCGGCCACTTCAACGATCTGACGCTCGCGGGCACGCTCGCCGGGGTGCAGATGGGCCTTCAGCTGGCCGGTGTGCGCATCGACCCCAGCGGGCTCACGGACGCCCTGGACGTCCTGCGCGCCGAGTGACGGCGCCCGCGCGCCCGCCGAACTCCCCATCCCGCCGAGGAGGTTGCCGAGCATGACCGTCACCGAGGGCGAGAGCCCCACGCACGAAAACTCCGAGAGCGCCGAGAGCGCCGAGAGCCAGGACCGGGCCCGCGGTCTCCAGCAGGACCTGGCCAGGGATCTCGACGGAGAGGTTCAATTCGACGACTACACCCGGCACTTGTTCGCCCGGGACGCGAGCATGTACGCCATCACACCGATGGGCGTGGCCTTCCCCCGGCACGCCGACGACGTCGCCGCGGCGGTCGCGGCTGCCGCG
>NZ_BAAAUG010000214.1:0-16668 GCF_039533825.1 Streptomyces rectiviolaceus | reverse complement strand
CGCGGCGCCGAGACCAGCCTGGCGGGCCAGACCGTCGGGCCCGGCCTGGTCCTTGATCTGTCCCGGCACATGAACCGCGTCGTGGAGCTCGATCCGAGCAGCGGTACGGCCCTGGTCGAGGCCGGTGTCGTACAGGACCAGCTCAATCGCGCCGCGAGCCCGTGGGGCCTCATGTTCGGCCCGGACACCTCGACCAGCAACCGCGCCACCATCGGCGGGATGATCGGCAACAACTCGGCCGGCAGCGGGTCGGTGCGCTACGGCATGACCATCGACCACGTCCGCGAACTCGATGTAGTGCTCTCCGACGGCAGCCGCGTGCCCTTCGGCCGGGTCGACGAGGCCGAACGCGCGTACCGCGCCAAGCAGTCGACGCTCGAGGGCGCCCTGTACCGGGAGCTGCCCGAGATCGTCCGGGCCAATGCGTCGGCCATCGCCGATGGGTTCCCCGAGCACTGGCGCCGCGCCTGCGGCTACCGGCTCGACCGACTCGCCCGCGAGAACGCCCCCTTCGACCTCGCCAAGTTCGTCGTCGGCTCGGAGGGGACGCTCGCCGTCGCGACGAGCGCCCTCGTCGATCTGGTGCCCAAGCCACGCCGCACGGTGATCGCGGTGGGCCACTTCACCTCCGTGGCGGGAGCCATCGCGGGGACGGAGGACGCGCTGGCCTGCGATCCGGCCGCCGTGGAACTGATGGACCGTACGATCCTCGATCTGTCCCGGCGCAAGATCGAGTACGCGGCGCTCGGCGACATCCTCGAAGGGCAACCCGAAGCCCTCCTCTTCGTCTCCTTCACCGGCGACGAGGAGGCCGAACTCCTCGACCGGATGCGGCAGCTCACCCAGCTCTGGTCCCGGCACGGGCACGGCTACCACACCCTCCAGGCCGTCACCCCGGCCCAGCAGTCCTCACTCCTGAAGGTCCGCAAGGCAGGGCTCGGCCTGCTGATGGCGGCCAGCGAGGGCACCCGTCGTCCGCTCGCCTTCGTCGAGGACACCGCGGTCGACCCCGTCCATCTCGCCGACTACACCCGCAGGTTCAAGGATGTCCTGGACCGGCACGGCATGACGGCCGGGTTCTACGGCCACTGCTCGGTGGGCTGTCTGCACATCCGGCCCTATCTCGACCTCGCCGACCCGGCGGACGTCGGCCGGATGCGCGCCGTCGCCGAGGAGGTCAAGGATCTGGTCGCCGAGTACGGCGGGGTGAACTCCAGTGAGCACGGCGACGGTCTGGCGCGCAGCGAGTTCAACCGGGAGATCTTCGGCGAGCAGCTGTACGAGGCGATGCGCCAGGTCAAGCGGCTCTTCGACCCCGACGGCGTCCTCAACCCCGGCAAGATCGTGGACGCGCCGCCGATGACGGAGAACCTGCGAGACGCGGCGCTGGCGCCCGCCGAGCCGCTGCGCACCCGTCTCTCCTTCGAGGTCGTGGGCGGCGGCGGCATGCGGGCGGCGGCGGACCGGTGCATGAACATCGGCCTGTGCCGCAAGTCCGGCAGCGGCGCCATGTGCCCCTCGTACATGGCGACCCGCAAGGAGGAGGACTCCACGCGCGGGCGGGCAGGAGCCCTGGTCAAGGCGCTCTCCGAGCCCGACCCGAAGGCCGCGCTCGGGGACGAGCGCCTGCACGAGATCCTCGACCTGTGTCTGATGTGCAAGGCCTGCAAGAGCGAGTGTCCCCTCGGCGTCGACATGGCCACCCTCAAGAGCGAGACCCTCTCGCACTACCACGACACCCACGGAGTGCCGCTGCGCACCCGCCTGTTCGGTGCGATCCGGCTCCTGAACCGCCTGGGGTCGGCGACGGCCCCGCTGTCCAATCTGCCGGGACGCATCACACCGGTGCGCCGGCTCATGGACCGCGTGGTCGGCATCGCCCCCCAGCGGCCGCTGCCGGTGTTCGTGCGCCGCAATCTGCTGCGCTGGTTCCGGCGCCGGACGCCCGCCGCGCATCCGGTCACGCAGGGCACCGTCACCTATCTCGCCGACTCCTTCACCACGTTCACCGAGCCGGGAATCGGCCGCGCGGCCATCGAGCTGCTCGAACGGGCCGGGTGGCAGGTGCGGTTGGAGAGCGGGGGCTGCTGCGGCAGGTCCAGCCTCTCCAAGGGGCTGGTGGACGACGCGAAGAACAAGGCGCGCCAACTCGCCCACTCCTTGGAGCAGTCGACCGAGCCCGGCTCACCGATCGTGGGGTGCGAGCCCTCGTGTCTGATGACGCTGCGCGACGAGCACCGGGCCCTACTGCCTGACGACGCCGCCGTCAAGGACATCGCCGGGAGGGTGCGCCAGGTCGAGGAGCTGCTGGTGGAGGCCATCGACGACGGGCGGCTCCGGCTGCGCGACAACTCCTGGCTCGCCGGACGCAAGTTGCTGTACCACGGTCACTGCCACCAGAAGGCGGAGGTGGGCACGGCCGCGACCGTCGCGCTGCTGAACCGGATCCCGGGAGCGACGGTGTCCGAACTGGACGCCGGATGCTGCGGGATGGCGGGCTCCTTCGGCTTCGAGTCCGAGCACTACGAGGTGTCGATGACGGTCGGCGAGGACCGGCTGTTCCCCGCGATCGAGGCGGAGGACGCCGACACGGTCGTGGTCGCCACGGGTGTGTCCTGCCGCCAGCAGATCTTCCACGGGACCGAGCGGAACGCCTGGCATCCGGTGCAGCTGCTGTGGGAGGCGGTGCAACCGGCATGAACGCGAGGGCGGCCGCGGTGAACGAGCACCACGGCCGCCCCTCCCCCAGTCATCTCAGGCGGCCACGTGGGAGCCGCCTACCCCCGCGGCGCCCGCTTCGTGATGGATCGGCATCCCGGAGTCGGTCAGCGGAACCCCCGTCCCGCCCCGCCGCGCCGCGACGATCTCGGCAGCGATGGACAGGGCGGTCTCCTCCGGTGTCCGGGCCCCGAGGTCGAGCCCTATCGGGGAGTGCAGGCGGTCCAACTCCTCATCGGTGACGCCGACTTCGCGCAGGCGCCGGTTGCGGTCCTCGTGGGTGCGGCGCGAGCCCATCGCGCCGACGAACGCGACCGGAAGCCGCAGGGCCACCTCCAGCAACGGGATGTCGAACTTGGCGTCATGGGTGAGTACGCACAAGGCCGTGCGCCCGTCGGTCGCGGTGTCCCGGAGGTAGCGGTGCGGCCAGTCGACCACGATGTCGTCGGCCTCCGGGAAGCGGGCCCGCGTGGCGAAGACCGGACGGGCGTCGCACACGGTCACGTGATAGCCGAGGAACTTGCCCGTGCGCACCAGGGCCGCCGCGAAGTCGATCGCACCGAAGACGATCATGCGGGGCGGCGGCACGCTCGACTCGACGAACAGGGTCAGCGGCACCCCGCAGCGCGATCCGCTCTCCGAGACGGTGAACTCGCCCGTGCGGCCCGCGTCCAGCATCGCGCGGGTCTCCCCCACCACCGTCCGGTCGAGGTCCGGATGACCGTCAAGGCCTCCTTCGTACGATCCGTCGGGGTGGACGAGCACGACCCTGCCGAGGAGTTCGGCGGGCCCCAGGGCCACGCGGGCGATCGCCGCCGCCTCGCCCCGGGCGGCGGCCGAAAGGGCCGCCGCGAAGACCTGCCTGCCCGGCGCGTCCACGCCCAGCGGCGTGACCAGGACCTCGATGACGCCGCCGCAGGTCAGTCCGACCGCGAAGGCGTCCTCGTCGCTGTAGCCGAAGCGCTCGCGCACGGCCACGCCGTCCTGGAGCGCCTGGACGCACAGGTCGTACACCGCCCCTTCCACGCAGCCGCCGGAGACCGAACCGATGGCCGTGCCCTCGCTGTCGACGGCGAGGGCCGCGCCGGGCGCGCGCGGCGCGCTGCCGCCCACCGTCACGACGGTGGCGACGGCGAAGGCCCGGCCCTCCCCGGCCCATCGGTTCAGCTCTTCGGCGATGTCAAGCACCCGGGGCTCCTCCCGCGTCCAGGACACGGTCGGGCCGGATCGGCAGGTTCCGGTGGCGTACGCCGGTGGCGTGCCAGACCGCGTTGGCGATCGCCGCGGCGGCGCCCACGATGCCGATCTCGCCGATGCCCTTGATGCCGATCGGGTCGTCCGCGTCCGTGTCCTCCACCCAGTCCGCCTCGATGAGCGGCACGTCCGCGTTGGCGGCGAAGTGGTAGCCCGCGAAGTCGGCGCCGACGTGGCCGCCCGACGCCTGGTCCCTGTGGGCCTCCTCGTGCAGGGCCATGGACAGGCCCCAGGTCATTCCGCCGACGAACTGACTGCGTGCGGTCAGCGGGTTGATGATCCGGCCCGCCGCGAAGATGCCGAGCATGCGCCGCACGCGCACCTCACCGGTGGTGACGTCCACGGCGACCTCGGCGAACTGCGCGCCGTAGGAGTGCCGTTCCTTCTGCGCGAGGGCGCCGACGGCCGCGCTGGTGTCGGACCGCACGGTGATCCCCTGCGGCGGGATCTCGCCGCCCAGGGCCAGTTGCTCGCGCAGATCGGCCACCGCCGCGGTGACCGCCCAGCCCCAGGAGCGGGTGCCCATCGAGCCGCCGGAGATCGCCGCAGGGCCGAAGTCGCTGTCGCCGATGCGCACATGGACGCGGTCCTGGGGCACCTCGAGGGCTTCTGCCGCGATCAGGGTCAGGGCGGTCCGAGCCCCCGTCCCGACGTCCGATGCCGTGATCCGCACCGTGAAGGTGCCGTCGGCCTCCGCCGTGACGGCCGCCGTGGACGGCATGACGATCACGGGGAAGGTGGCCGCCGCCGTGCCGGTGCCGAGCAGCCAGCGTCCCTCGCGGCGCAGGCCGGGACGCGGGTCCCGGTCCGCCCAGCCGAACCGGCGGGCGCCTTCCTGGAAGGCGGACAGGAGGTTGCGGCTGGCGAACGGAAGGCCGGAGACGGGGCCCACGTCCGGTTCGTTGCGGGCTCGCAGCGCGATCGGGTCCACGCCGGACCGCTCGGCGAGTTCGTCGAGCGCGGACTCCAGGGCGAACGAGCCGGGAGCCTCGCCGGGCGCGCGCATGTAGGTCGGCGTCGGCACGTCGAGACGCACTACGCGGTTGACGCTGCGATGGGCGTCGGACGCGTACATCGGACGCCCGAACCCGGCGCTCCCCTCGACGAACTCATGGACCGTCGACGTGAGGCTGTGCGCCTGGTGGTCGACGGCGCGCAGCCGCCCATCCGCGTCGGCGCCGAGCCTGACGCGCTGGGCGGTGGGGCTGCGGTAGCCGGTGAGCGAGAACAGCTGGCGACGGGTGGTGACGACCCTGACGGGACGGTCGAGCAGGGTCGCCGCCATGACGGCGAGGATCTGGTGGACGCGTACGCCCTTGGACCCGAAGGCGCCGCCGATGTGCTCGGACCGCACCCGGACCGATGCCGGATCGAGCGAGAACAGGTTCGCCAGCTCCTGCGCGACCCAGGTGCTGCCCTGGTTGGAGTCGACGACCTCGAGGCGTCCGCTGTCCCAGCGCGCCATCGCCGCGTGCGGCTCCATCGAGCTGTGGTGCTCTTCGGGGGTGGTGTACGACTCGTCCACGACATGGGCGGACGCGGCGAGTTCGGACTCCAGGTCGCCCTTCTCCATCAGCATGCCGTCGCCGTCCGGCGTGTACGTGTCGGGGTGTTCGGCGGAGAACGCGACGTCGTGCGGCTCCTCGTCGTACCGCACCACCAGGGCCTCGGCAGCCTCCCTGGCCTGCTCGGAGGTCTCGGCGACGACCAGCGCCACCGGCCAGCCCGCGAACGGCACCTGATCGTGCTGGAAGACCCCCAGGATCGGGTCGGGCTTGCCGAGGAGGCCCATGTAGTCGACGTCGACGCGCGGCGCGTTGCCGTGGTGCAGGACCGCGAGGACGCCCGGCATCTGACGGACGGGGTCCGACTCGACGGAGCGGACGCGGCCGCGGGCGACGGTGGACAACACCATCCAGCCGTGGGCGAGTTCGGCGAAGGGGATCTCCCCCGCGTACCGGGCCGCGCCGGTCACCTTGTCCCGGCCCTCCACGCGGGTGAACGAAGTGCCGACGGCGCTCGCCGCCGTGGTGGACGTGGTCGTCGTGGTCCGCGCCGTCATCGGGCCGCCTCCTCGGTGAGCTCGGTCAGCAGGGCGACGACGAGGTTGCGCATCAGCGTCACCTTGTAGCCGTTGTGGGGCAGCGTCTGTGCGGCGGCAAGCTCGGCGGAGGCCGCGGCGGCGAAGGCCTCGGCGGTCGCCGGGCCGCCGGTCAGGACCCGCTCGGCCTCCCGTGCGCGCCACGGTCGGGACGCCACCGCGCCGAAGGCCAGGCGCACTTCGCGTACGACACCGTCCTGGACGTCGAGCGCTGCGGCGATCGAGCCGATCGCGAAGGCGTACGACGCGCGCTCGCGCACCTTGCGGTAGCGCGAGTGGGCGGCGACCGGGGCGGGCGGCAGCGTGATGCCGGTGATGAGCGCGCCGGAGGGCAGCGCGGTCTCGAGGTGCGGGGTGCTGCCCACGGACAGATAGAAGTCCGCGAGCGGCAACTCGCCGGTGCCCTCCGCCGTTTCGTACGAGATGACGGCGTCGAAGGCGGCGAGCGCCACCCCCATGTCGGAGGGGTGGACGGCCACGCAGTGCTCGGTGGCGCCGAGGATGGCGTGGTTGTGGTGTTCACCCCCGACAGCGGGGCAACCGCTGCCGGGGTCGCGTTTGTTGCACGGTTTGGACAGGTCGGCGAAGTAGCCGCAGCGGGTGCGCTGGAGCAGGTTTCCGCCGACGGTGGCCATGTTGCGCAGCTGGCCCGACGCGCCGGCCAGGACGGCCTCCGCCAACGCGGGGTAGCGGCGCCGCACTTCGGGGTCTGCCGCGAGGTCGCTGTTGGTGACGGTCGCGCCGATCCGCAGCCCGCCGTCGTCCGTGACCTCGATGCGGTCGAGGGGCAACTCGCGTACGTCGATGAGCAGTCCGGGCCGCTCCACGCCGGTCTTCATCAGGTCGACGAGGTTGGTGCCGCCGCCCAGGACGCGCGCGTCGGGGTCGGTGCCGAGCAGCGCGACCACGCCGGGGACGTCGATCGCCCGCTGATATCCGAATTCCTTCATGCCACGGCCTCCGTACCCTCGGTCTCGGCGGCTGCCGCCTGCGCGACCGCCTGGACGATCGACACATATGCGCCGCAGCGGCACAGGTTGCCGCTCATGCGCTCCCGGATCTCGTCGGCGCTCAGCTCGGGCACGCCCGCCTCGGGGCGTACGTCGGTGGTCGCGGCGCTCGGCCAGCCGGCCGCGTGCTCCTCGATGACCGCGATGGCCGAACAGATCTGCCCGGGTGTGCAGTAGCCGCACTGGTAGCCGTCGAGGTCGAGGAACGCCTGCTGCACCGGGTGCAGTTCGTCCCCCTGCGCCACGCCTTCGATGGTGGTGATCTCACGACCCTCGGAGGCGACGGCGAGTTGCAGGCAGGAGACGGCCCGGCGTCCGTCGATCAGCACCGTGCAGGCGCCGCACTGCCCTTGGTCACAGCCCTTCTTGGTGCCGGTCAGATCGAGGCGCTCGCGCAGGGCGTCGAGCAGGGTGGTGCGGTGGTCGACGGGCAGCGTGTGCTTTTCGCCGTTGATGTTCAGCGTGATGGCGCTGGACGTCGATAGGGCCACGATCAGCCTTCTTTCGCTTCTTCAGCTTCTGTCAGCTTCTGTCACATGAGAGCGGGAGCGTCGCGCGGGCGATCCCGACGGAGACTCCGGGAGGAGATGGCACTGTGCGTGAGGGGGGTCGGCTCAGGGTGACTCTGCCGGTATGGTGACCCTAAGCGGACAGCTGTCCGTTAGCCTCAAAATTTAGCGGACAGTTGTCCGCTTAGCAAGAGTGGTCCGGGCCGCGATTCTCGGGAGGAGGACGAGTGCACCAGAAGAAGGACCCACAGTTGCGCTCGGACGCGCAACGGAATCGCGAGCGCATCCTGGAAGTCGCACTGGCCGAGCTGACGCGCTCGGCGGACGCCCCGCTGAGCGTGATCGCGAAGAAGGCATGCGTCGGGCAAGGGACGTTCTACCGCAACTTCCCCAACCGCGAGGCCCTCGTCCTCGAGGTCTACCGCTACGAAGTCCAGCAGGTCGCCGACACCGCCTGCCAGCTCCTCCAGACCCGCGCACCCGACCAGGCGCTGCGGGAGTGGATGGACCGCCTCGCGCAGTACGCCATGGCCAAGGCGGGCCTGGCCGACGCGATGCGCAAGGCCACCAGCGCCCAGGGCACGTTCGCCGGAGTGGGCCACGGTCCTGTGAGCTCGGCCGTCGCGCTCCTCCTGAAGGCGAACGAGGAGGCCGGCACCATCCGCCCCGGCCTCACTCCCGACGACTTCCTGCTCGCCATCGCCGGCCTCTGGCAGATCGATCCGCACGGCGACTGGCAGTCGCGCGCCGGGCGGCTTCTGGACCTGGTCATGGACGGACTGCGTGCCGGGGCTCCCGGGGCCTGACGTGCCTGGCGGTCAGCGGGCTCGTGCGTTCCTGGTCAGCAGCGCCGCGACGCACGCTGCGGCGACCAGGATGACGAAGGCGACCATCAGGGCCGTGGTGTAGCCGTGCACGGAGGCCGCCGTAGGGGTGGCGTCCGCGCTGGACGCCAGGTATGACGCGGCAGCGCCGGCCGCGACCGTGTTGAGCAGGGCCGTGCCGAGCGCGGCTCCCAGCTGCTGGGAGGCGTTGTAGGCCGCCGCCGCGGCTCCGATGTCGTGCGGGGGCATGGCCGCGGTGGCCAGGCTCGCGGTGGGCGGCAGCACGCAGCCGAGGCCGAGGCCGGTCAGGATCAGCGCAGGCACCAGGTACAGCGGGAAGACGTCCGTGCTCTGCGACGTCAGGCGGGTCAACAGGAACATCCCCGCCGCCGCGGCGAGCAGCCCCGGCACGATCAGTGCGGCGGGCGCGACGCGTCCGTGGAGCTTCCCGGCGATCAGTGTCGCGCCGACCAGGGCGGCCACGGCGTTGATGATCAGCGTCAGGCCGGCCTCGACGGGTGAGTAGCCGAGGACCGTCTGCGTGTAGTAGCTCATGAACAGGTAGAAGCCGAACATCGCGACGAACAGCAGGGTGATGGAGGCGAACGCACCGGCGCGGGCGCGATGTACGAGGACGCGCATCGGCAGGAGCGGCCTCGGCGCCCGGACCTCGACGGCGGCGAACGCGGCCAGCAGCAGAACACCGCCCGCGAGCAGGGCGAGGACCTTCGGTGAATCCCAGCCGAGCGGTTCGGCCTCGTTGAAGGCGTACACGATCACGCCGAAGCCCGTGGCGCTGAGCAGGGCGCCCGCCACGTCGAGCCGTCCCTCGTCCCGGACCGGCCGGTCCCGCGGCACGAAGGTCGCGCCGAGCACGGCGAGCAGGGCGACCGGGACGTTGACATAGAGGCACCAACGCCAGCTGGCGTACTCGGTAAGGAGGCCCCCGGCGACCAGACCGACCGCCGATCCCGCGGCGCCCACCGCGGCGAACACGCCGAAGGCCCGGCCGCGTTCGCCCGGCTCGGTGAAGGTGATCGTCAGCAACGAAAGACCCGCGGGCGCCAGGACCGCGGCGAACACCCCTTGCAGGGCCCGCGCCCCGAAGAGCATCTCGGGGTTCACGGCGGCCCCGCCGAGCGCGGACGCGGCGGCGAAGCCGATCAGGCCGACGAGGAACGCACGCCGGTGGCCGAGCACGCTGCTGACCCGGCCGCCGATCAGCAGCAGCCCGCCGAAGGCCAGCGCGTACGCGGTGATGGCCCACTGCCGGCTCGCGTCGGACATGCCGAGCGCGCTCTGCGCGGAGGGCAGCGCGATGTTCACGATGGTTCCGTCCAGGACCACGAGGAGCTGGGCCGCGCTCACCGCGAGGAGCGTCCACCATCGGCGCCGGGTGGAGTCGGCGGTGGAGCCCGGCGCCGTGTCGTGGGTTTGCGGGGCGTCGGCGCGCAGCCCTGCCCCGGACAGTTCGTTGTCTGCTGGATTCATGACTTCAAGTGTTTCGTTGAAGTCGCCCCGGAGACTTCTCCTCACTTCCGGTCGGCGCACCGGGCGTATCACGCTGTGAACCCTCAAGCCCCGGTTCACCCCGCCGTGACAGAATCCGGCCTGAACAGCGGCGATGAGGGTGTGAGCGCAGTGACACGGCGGACCAGGACCGGCACATGGGACCGCTTTGTGGCGTCGGATCCCGGACTCCTGCGGCTGATGGCGGGGCTGCGGACGGTCGGCGCGATCGCGCTCACGCTCGTCGTACTCGCGCTCCTCGGCACCGACGTCACGCACATGGTCGCGGGCGCGATGACGGCGATGGTCTCCACCTTCGCCATCAAGGAGAAGGAGGTGCGCGGCCAGGCGGTCACGCTCGCGCTCGGCCTGCCCGTCGCGATCACGGCGATCTCCCTGGGCGCGCTCCTGCACGACCAGGTCGTCGCGGGTGACATCTTCTTCGTCGCGCTGATCTTCGGCGCCGTCTACAGCCGCCGGTTCGGCGACCGGGGCACGGCCCTTGGTCTGATCGGCTTTCAGGTCTACTTCGTCTCGCTGTTCGTGGGCGCCACCGCGTCCGCCCTGCCCAGCCTGTGTCTGGCGCTGTCCGTGGCCTTCGTCTGCAGTGCCGTCGTGCGGTTCGCCGTCGTGCCGGAGACTCCCGGGCGTGACCTGGGGCGCCTTCGCGTCGCCTTCAGGGCGCGGCTCGCGCAGCTTGTGGCCACGCAGACAGCGCTTCTTGACGCCGCACCCGAGCAGTTGGAGAAGGTCCTCGACGAGCTGCGGCGTGGCACCGCGCGGCTGCACGAGACCGCCCTGATGATCCAGGGCCGCCTTGAGGAGGGCACCCCCGACGCGGCCACTGCGGCACTGGTCCAACGCCGCGTGGCGGACGCGGAGATCGCCGCCGAACGTCTCGGCGTACTCCTCCTGAACGCGCGCAGCGCCGAACGCGCGGACACCCTCACCCTGCACCTGCCGCACGCGCCCGTACCGGCGACGGGGACGCGCATCCGCGCCGAGGACGACGCGACCGTCACCCTGCGCCGCGATCTGAACGCGCTGCACCTGCTGGTCGGCCGCCCCGTCACCGACGACCGGGGCACGGGCCTGGCCCACGTACGCAACAGGCTGCTCGGCTACCGCGACGAGGACAATCTGCCGCGGGCCTCGATGGCCGTCCAGGACGTCTTCCGCGGAATCGGTGAGGCCGCGCGCGCCATCCTCGGCCTGCGGCTCGCGCTTGACGGTCCCCAGGACGAGTCCGACGACTCACCGGCGACGACCCGCTCCCGAGAGGAGTTCGACGCCGAGGACATCGCGATCGCCGGTGCCGAGGAGGCCGCCGAACCCGAGGAGGACGACCGCACCGGCCTTCGGCGCCCCACCACCAGGGCCGCGTTCCAGGTCTCCGTGGGCTCGACCCTGGCCATCATCGGCGGCGAGTTCCTCTCCACCCAGCGCTGGTACTGGGCGGTGCTCACCTGCTGGGTGGTGTTCCTCAACACCGCGTCCACGGGCGAGATCCTGGTCAAGGGCTACAGACGGCTGCTCGGCACGGTGCTCGGGGTGGTCGCCGGTGTGGCGCTCGCGGGCCTGGTCGGCAACCACACCTGGATCGCGTTCGCGCTCGTCCTGGTCTTCATCTTCGCGATGTTCTTCACCGCTCCCCTGTCGTACGCGCTCATGTCCTTCTTCGTCACGGCGATGCTGGGCCTGCTCTACACGCTCCTGAACACCTACAGCCTCTCCGTGCTCTGGCTGCGCATCGAGGAGACGGCGCTCGGGGCCGCCTGCGGCATCATCGCGGCGGTCCTCGTGCTGCCGGTGCGCACCGACCATCGCACCGACGAGCTCCTGAACACCGTCCTGACCCGGCTCGCGGACGTCATCTCCGCGTCGGTCGAGCAGCTCAGCGGTGGCCCGGCGGCCGATCTCCTGGACAAGGCACGGGACTTGGACACCGCGCTCGACGATCTGCGCGCCTCCATCCAGCCGTTGACCCACCCGATCACCCCGCTGCGCGGCCGCCGCAGGACCGCCCGCTATCTGGTGGCGCTCCTGGAGACGTGCGCCTACCACGCCCGTTCCCTGGCGGCGACGGCCGAGCTCGTGCCGTACAGCAAGAACGTCGCGGCCGATCCGCGTCTGGAGCGGGCCGGCCTGCGCATCGCCCACAACCTCGAGGTCATCGCCGCGTACGTGGACGACGACAAGGCCAAGGGCGAGGTCGAGTCGGGTGCCAGCATCGCCTCGATGCTGGAGGCCGAGGGCTCCGGCGCCCCCCGCTCGGGCACGGTCACCTACCGCGTCCTGCGCCATCTGCAGCGCCTGGACGAAGGAGTGGTGGGCCTCGCCCGCCCGCTCGACGTGCCGGTCGCGGGCCGCGGCCGGTCCGCAAGCAAGGCCCCGCGGGTCTGAGCACCGCCCGGTCAGGAGGCCACCGGCTCCGGCAGCCGGGCGGCGTCGCGGGCGTCGGCGAGCACCGGGTAGTCGGTGTAACCGTCCTCGCCGCCCACGTACATCAGGCCCCTGTCCCGTACGGGGTTGAGGGGTGCGCCGATGCGCAGCCGCTCGACCAGGTCCGGGTTGGCCAGGAACGCGCGGCCCAGCGAGATCAGATCGGCGCCCGCGGCCAGGAGCCGCTCACCCGCGAGCCGTCCGCCGTCGGCGGGCAGGGGGCCGCCCCAGCCGAGGACCGGGTTGGCGATGAGCGTGCCCGGCCAGTTCTTGCGGATCTCCTGGAAGACGGGATTGTCCGGGTCGGCGAAGACGACGTGCAGGTAGGCGGGGCCGATGTCCGCCAAGGCGTCGACGAGCGCGGGGTAGATGCTTTCGGTGTCGCCCTCCTCGATGCCGTTGACGGTCAGTCCGGGCGCGATGCGTACGCCGACGCGCTCGGCGCCGATCGCGTCGGTGACGGCCCTGACGACCTCGACCACGAACCGGATGCGGCCCTCCACCGAGCCGCCGTAGGCGTCGGTGCGGTGGTTGGTGCCCTTCGCCAGGAACTGGTGGAGGAGATAGCCGTTGGCCGCGTGCACCTCGACTCCGGCGAAGCCCGCGTCGACCGCGTTGCGGGCTGCCGCAGCGAAGTCCTCGACGGTGGAGTGGATCTCGTCGACGGTCATCTCCCGCGGCACGGCGGCCTGCTGGTGTCCGCTGGGCGTGAAGATCGTGTCCGGCAGCGGGACCGCGGAGGGCGCGACCGGGGTCAGACCGCTGGTGTCGGGGTGCCCGACCCGGCCACCGTGCTGCAACTGCAGGAACATGCGGCCGCCCGCGGCGCGCACGGCGTCGGTGACGTGCCGCCATCCGGCCACGTGCGCCTCGTTGTGGATCGCGGTGATGTTCGGGTAGGTCTGCCCCACGGCGTTCGGCGTCGCGGCCTCGGCGATGATCAGGCCCGCGGAGGCGCGTTGGGCGTAGTAGGTGGCCATGATCGCCTGCGGGACACCGTCGGCGTCGGCGCGGTTGCGGGTCATGGGCGCCATCACCAGGCGGTTGGGCAGGTGCAGGGCGCCGATGCGGGCGGATTCGAACAGACGGGACATGGCGTTACCAGCCTTCTTGGTGAGTGCGGTGCGGTGCGCTGTGCCGTGTTGCTGTCGGCTGCGCGGTGTTGCTGTCGGGAATGACTGTGCGCGGGGGCGCTTCGGGAAGCCTGATGGTCCGCTGACGGTGCGCTGACCTGCACTGTGTACGGTGACGCGTATGCGGTTCGGGGTGCTTGGTCCACTGACGGTGTGGGACAGCGAGGGGGAGCCCGTGAGGGTTCCCGAGGCGAAGGTCAGGGCGCTGCTCGCCGACCTCCTGGTACACGAGGGGCGGCCGGTCTCCGCCGACCGGCTCATCGATGACCTCTGGGGCGACGAACCTCCGGGCAACCCCACCAACGCCCTTCAGGCCAAGGTCTCCCAGCTGCGCAGGGCCCTGGGCCGCGACCGGGTCGTACACCAGCTGCCCGGGTACCGGCTGCGCGCCGACGAGGCCGGGGACGAGGTGGACGCGGACCGGTTCCGGGCTCTGGTGACCCGGGCCCGGGCGGTGGGTGATCCACGGGAGCGGGCCGAGCTGCTCACCGAGGCGCTGGAGTTGTGGCGCGGGCCCGCGTACGCGGACTTCGCGGACGAGGAGTTCGTGCGCGCGGCGGCGCACCGCCTGACGGAGCAACGCCTGGGGGTCATCGAGGAGCAGGCAGAGGCCCGCCTCGCGACGGGCGACCACACGCTGCTGCTCGGGGAGCTCGCGGATCATGTGGCCCGGCATCCGCTGCGCGAGCGGCTGCGTGCGGTGCAGATGCGTGCGTTGTACCTGGCGGGGCGGCAGAGCGAGGCACTGGCTTCGTACGCCGAGCTGCGGGAGCGGCTGGCCGATGAGCTGGGGCTCGATCCCGGCCCGGAGTCGACCGCGCTCCATGCGGCGATCCTGCGGCAGGACCCCGGCCTCTCCCCCGCACCGCCCGCACCGCCCGCACCGCGCGACGATCCCGCCGGTCGGGATCCTGCGCCGCCCACCGCACGGCAGACCGGCCTGCCCGTCCCGCTCACCGCGCTGATCGGGCGCGAGGGGGCCCTGGACGACGTCCGCCGGCTCCTCGGCACCTCACGGCTTGTCACGCTGACCGGCCCAGGCGGCGTGGGGAAGACGCGGCTCGCGGTGGAGGCCGTCACGCGCCTCACCGCCATTGAGGTGCGACTGGTCGAGCTCGCCGGACGGCGCGGAGACGCCGCCGGCCTCGCGGCGGTGATCTCCGCCGCGCTCGGCATCCGGGACGACACCCCATCCGGCGCGTCCGGTGGGCCGCAGACGTCCGCCGAACGGCTGGCCGCCGCCCTTCGCGACCGTCGGCTCCTCCTCGTACTCGACAACTGCGAGCACGTCGTCGAGCCGGTCGCCGAGCTTGCGGGACTGCTCCTGGGCGCCGCGCCTGGCCTGCGTGTCCTGGCCACAAGTCAGGAACCGCTGGGGCTCACGGGCGAGGTGGTGCACGCGGTCGAGCCGCTCCAACTGCCTGCCGCTGTACGGCTCTTCACGGATCGGGCCACCGCCACGGCACCCGGCTTCTCGCTCGAAGGGGCTTCCGCCGAGGCCCTTGAGGACGTGGCGGACATCTGCCGCCGCCTCGACGGCATCCCACTCGCCATCGAACTGGCCGCCGCCCGCGTACGCGCCCTGGGCGTACGGGAGTTGGCGGAACGCCTGGGCGACCGCTTCCGCGTGCTGACGTCCGGGCAGCGGGGCGCACCGGCCCGCCAGCAGACCCTCCGGGCGGTGATCGACTGGAGCTGGGAGCTGCTCACCGCACCCGAGCGCATCGTGCTGCGGCGCCTCGCGGTCCACCATGACGGCTGCACGCTGGTCGCCGCGGAAACGGTGTGCGCGGGCGATGGCGTGGCCCGCGCGGAGGTCCTTGATCTCTTGGCCCGGCTCGTGGACCGCTCCTTCGTCTTCGTGGACGACGGCCCGACCGGCACCCCGCCCCGCTATCGGCTGCTCGAATCCGTGTCCGCGTACGGGACGGAGCGCCTGCGCGAGGCGGCCGAGCTCGACGACGTACGAGACCGGCATGTCCGTCACTGCCTGGAACTGGCCGAGCAGGCCGAACCACACCTGCGCGGCGGCGGGCAGCGAGTATGGCTCGGCAGGCTCGACGCGGAGGCCGCCAATCTGCGCGCGGCGCTCGATGAGGCGGTGCGCCGCGCCGCGACCGGCGAGACAGACGCGGCGGTACGGCTCGCCGCCGCGCTCTCCTGGTGGTGGCTGCTGCGCGGACGGCTCAACGAGGGGCGCACCGCCCTGTCGGCGGTGATCGCCGCCGCCCCCGGCGCCGCGGAACCACGCGTGCTGCACGACGTGTTCGCCCTCCTGACCGGGAGCCCGCAACAGGCGGACGCCGACCCCGAGACGACGATCGCGGACCCCCTGCGGCGAGGCCTCGCCACCTGGCTCCACGCCTACGCACTGTTCAACTCCGGTGATCCCGCCGCCAGTGAGCGAGCCAACGCCCGTGCGCTCGACCTCTTCACCGGCACCGGCGGCCCTGACATGCCCGGCTCCCCCGGCTCCCCGGGCGGCTCCTGGGGCACCGCAGCGGCGCTCGGTCTCGGGGTGATGCACGCGCTGGTCCGGGGTGACCTCACCGCCATCGAGCGGGACGGTCCGCGCAGCGCCGCACTCTTCCGCGAACTCGGCGACCGCTGGGGTGAGTTGCAGACCACCACTCCCCTGGCATCACTCGCCGAGATCAAGGGCGACTACGAGGAGGCCGAGCGCCTCCAGCGGGAGGGGCTGCGCATCGCGGAGGAGCTGGGCCTGGCGACCGAGATCTCCGCGCGGCTCTCCGGGCTCGGCAGGCTGGCGCTGCTGACCCAGGAATGGGACCGGGCACGCGAACTCCACGATCGGGCCATGCGGTTGGCCGTCGAGCAGGGGTACCAGTACGGCGAGGTCCACTCCCTGATGGGTCTCGCTCTCGGCGCACGCCGCTCCGGCGACCTCGACGGAGCCGAGACCTACCTGCTGCGCTTGCGCGACGACTACCCGTCCTCGCCGGCGGGCGAGCACCTCCTGCGCACGGAGCTGGGCTTCACCGCCGAGCTCCGCGGCGACAGGGCCCTGGCCACCGACCACCAACTGCACGGTCTGGAGGCCGCACTCTCCATCGGAGAGCCACGGGCCATCGCCCTCTCGCTGGAGGGTCTTGCGGGCGCGGCGGCGCTCGGCGGGGACACCGGCCTGACCAAGTGCGCGGCCCGGCT
>NZ_BAAAUG010000213.1:0-1780 GCF_039533825.1 Streptomyces rectiviolaceus | reverse complement strand
CCCTGCGGCGCGAACGGCCACCGCGGGACGCCGCGGCCTCGGCCTCGGACGCGCTGCTGTAGAGCTCCTCGTCCGGCACGAACTCGGGCTCGGGAAGCGCCACCGGGGCGGCGGCCTCCGCGGCGACCTCGGCCTCGGACTCGGTCTCGACCTCGTCCGTGATCTCGGGGATCTCGGAGGCCTCGTGCTCGTGCGTGTGCTCCTGACCCTGCTCGGAGCCACCGCGCCCACGCTTCTTGCGCTTGCCGCCGCCACCGGCGGAGGTCGGCTGCTCCATGTGCACGATCACGCCGCGGCCGTTGCAGTGGACGCAGGTCTCGGAGAAGGACTCCAGGAGGCCCTGGCCGACGCGCTTACGGGTCATCTGGACGAGACCAAGCGAGGTGACCTCGGCCACCTGGTGCTTCGTACGGTCACGGCCCAGGCATTCGAGCAGTCGCCGCAGGACCAGGTCCCGGTTGGACTCGAGCACCATGTCGATGAAGTCGATGACGACGATGCCGCCGAGGTCACGCAGGCGCAGCTGGCGCACGATCTCCTCGGCCGCTTCGAGGTTGTTCCTCGTCACGGTCTCTTCGAGGTTGCCGCCCTGCCCGGTGAACTTGCCGGTGTTGACGTCGACGACGATCATCGCCTCGGTCTTGTCGATCACCAGCGAGCCGCCGCTGGGCAGCCAGACCTTGCGGTCGAGCGCCTTCATCAGCTGCTCGTCGATGCGGTACGTCGCGAAGACGTCGACCTCGGAGGTCCAGCGCTGCAGGCGGTCGGCCAGGTCGGGGGCGACGTGGGAGACGTATCCGTGGATGGTGTCCCAGGCCTCCTCACCGCTGACGATGACCTTCGAGAAGTCCTCGTTGAAGATGTCGCGGACGACACGGACGGTCATGTCCGGCTCGCCGTACAGAAGCGTCGGCGCGGCGCCGCCGTTCTTCGCCTTCTTCTGGATCTCTTCCCACTGCTGCTGCAGACGCTCGACGTCACGGCGCAGCTCGTCCTCGCTCGCGCCCTCGGCGGCGGTGCGCACGATGACGCCCGCGTCCTCGGGGACGATCTTCTTAAGGATGGTCTTCAGACGCGCGCGCTCGGTGTCGGGCAGCTTGCGGCTGATGCCCGTCATCGAGCCCTCGGGCACGTAGACGAGGTAGCGGCCGGGAAGCGAGACCTGGCTGGTGAGGCGGGCGCCCTTGTGGCCGATCGGGTCCTTCGTGACCTGCACCAGGACCGACTGGCCTGACTTCAGGGCCGACTCGATGCGGCGCGGCCCGTTGGCCATGCCGAGGGCCTCGAAGTTGACCTCACCGGCGTAGAGCACGGCGTTGCGGCCCTTGCCGATGTCGATGAAGGCGGCCTCCATCGACGGCAGGACGTTCTGCACCTTGCCGAGGTAGACGTTCCCGACGTACGAGGTCGCCTGCTCCTTGTTGACGTAGTGCTCGACGAGCACGTTGTCCTCGAGGACGCCGATCTGGGTGCGCTCGCCGCTCTGGCGGACGACCATCACGCGCTCGACGGCCTCGCGGCGCGCCAGGAACTCCGCCTCGGTGATGATCGGCACACGGCGGCGGCCCTGCTCGCGGCCTTCGCGGCGGCGCTGCTTCTTGGCCTCGAGGCGGGTCGAGCCCTTGATGGACTGGACCTCGTCGGCGCCGGTGCCGGGCTCGCGCTCTTCCTTCTTGCGAGGCTCACGGACCTTGACGACCGTACGCTCCGGGTCGCCGTCCGCGGTGTTCTCGCCGTCGCCGGAGTCACCGGCGCGACGGCGGCGGCGACGAGGGCGACG
>NZ_BAAAUG010000212.1:4116-7206 GCF_039533825.1 Streptomyces rectiviolaceus | reverse complement strand
CGGCTCGCGCGCCGAGCCGCCCGTCGTCGCCCGGCGCCTTGGCTACAAGGCCGACGGCGCGGGGCTGCTGCGTACGGTCCGCACCCACCTGCACGTGGTCCGCCTCGCCGACCGCGAGGTGCGGCAGATCACCCGCGGCGACTGGCACGCCGGCGCCCCCGCCTGGTCGCCCGACGGGACCCGCCTGGCGTTCCCCGCCGCACGCGAGGAGGACGCCGACCTGACGTTCCGCAGCGCGGCGTACGTCGTCGACGCGGGCCCGCGCCATGCGGAGCCGGTACGCGTCGGAGCGGCCGACGGGCAGGCGGCGGGCGTGACGTGGACGGCGGACGGTGAGGCGCTCCTCGTCGTCGGCTCGACCGGCACCGCTGTCGGCCACGCCCGGCTCCTGCGCGTGCCGTTGAGCAACACGGAAGCCGGTGCGGGAGCCGCGGCGCCCACCGACCTCACCGGCTCCGTGGACCGCAACGTCATGCTCGGCGGCCCCGGCTACCCCGGCGCGCCGCCCCAACTCACCGCCGACGGACGCCACGTACTCGTCTGCCTGCGCGAACGCGGCTGCACGCAGCTGTACGTCGCCGACACCGACGGGAGCGGCATCCCGCGTCGCGCGGTCGGTGGTGACGCGGTCCAGGTCAGCGGGGTGTCCAGCGCGGGCGGCACCGTCGCGGTCGTCCTGTCCACCGCGACCTCCTACGGGGAGATAGCCACCGTCGATCTCGCCACCGGCACGGTCGGCACACGCACCGAGCACGGCGGCCCCGACGCTCCCGATCTTTTCGTGCGCGAGGAGCGGGAGTTCACCGTGTCCGACGGCACGGTGGTGCAGGGCTGGCTGGTGCGCGACCCGGCGCGCGACGGCCCTGCTCCCCTGCTCCTGGACATCCACGGCGGCCCGCACAACGCGTGGAACGGCGCGGCCGACTCCGGACACCTCTACCACCAGGTGCTCGCCGCCCGCGGCTGGACCGTGCTGCTGGTCAATCCGCGGGGCAGCGACGGCTACGGCGAGGAGTTCTTCACCGCGGCGCTCGGCGCCTGGGGGCTGAGCGACGCCGCGGACTTCACCGAACCCATCGACCAGCTCGTCGCCGACGGCATCGCCGACCCACGGCGGCTCGCCGTCACCGGGTACAGCTACGGCGGGTTCATGACCTGCTATCTGACCAGCCGTGACGACCGCTTCGCGGCGGCCGTCGCGGGCGGCGTGGTCAGCGACCTGACGAGCGTCGCCGGTACGTCGGACGCCGCGCATCTGCTCGGCGTGGCCGAGCTCGGCGGGCCGCCGTGGACGGACCACGAGCGCTACGCGCGGCAGTCGCCGCTGACCCACGTCGACCAGGTGCGCACCCCGACCCTCGTCCTGCAGGGCGGCGACGACGAGCGCTGCCCCGTGGGGCAGGCCGAGCAGTGGTTCACGGCGCTACGGGCGCGGGGCATCCCCACCGAGCTCGTGCTGTACCCGGGCGGCGCGCATCTGTTCCCGCTCGACGGCCCGCCCTCCCACCGGGCCGACTTCAACCGGCGCGTCGTGGACTGGGTGGAGTGCTACGCCGGTGAGCCCGGGCGGCCGCGCAAGGTGCCGCTCGACACGGCCCACTGGCAGCGCCGCCTCGCCGAACTGGCCACGGCGCACCGGGTTCCCGGCGCGGCCCTCGGCATTCTGCGGCTCGGTCAGGACGGCGTGGGGGACGACATCCTCCAGGCCCACCACGGTGTCCTGAACACGGCCACCGGCGTCGGCGTCACGGACGACTCGGTGTTCCAGATCGGGTCCGTCACCAAGGTCTGGACGGCGACCGTCGTCATGCAGCTCGTCGACGAGGGCAAGCTCGACCTGGACGCCCCGCTCGTCGACGTACTGCCCGAACTGCGCCTGGCGGACCCCGGTGTCACCAAGCAGGTGACGATGCGGCATCTGCTCACCCACACCAGCGGCATCGACGGCGACGTCTTCACCGACACCGGTCGCGGCGACGACTGTCTGGAGCGCTACGTCGAACTCCTCGACGAGACCCTGCAGAGCCATCCCATCGGCGCGACGTTCTCGTACTGCAACTCGGGCTTCAACCTGGCCGGACGGGTCATCGAGAAGCTGACTGGACTCACCTGGGACGCTGCGCTGCGCGAGCGGCTCTTCACGCCGCTCGGGCTCAAGCGCGCGCTGACGCTCCCGGAGGAGGCGCTCCTGCTGCGCGCCGCTGTCGGACACGTCGCCGACGGCGAGGCGGATCCCACGCCCGCTCCGGTGTGGGGGCTGCCGCGCTCGGTCGGCCCCGCAGGCCTCGTCAGCGCCGACACCGCGGATGTGCTCGCCTTCGCGCGGCTGCATCTGACCGGGGGCATCGGCCCGGACGGGGCCCGTGTCCTGAGCGAGGAGAGCGCGGCGCGGATGGCCGCCCACCAGACCGACCTGCCGGACCGGCACACCCTGGGCGACTCCTGGGGCCTCGGCTGGATCCGCTTCGGCTGGGACGGACAGCGGCTGTACGGGCACGACGGCAACACCATCGGCCAGTCCGCGTTTCTGCGGGTCCTGCCCGATCAGGGACTCGCGGTGACCCTCCTCACGAACGGCGGCAACACGCACGACCTGTACGAGGACCTGTTCCGGGAGATCTTCGCCGACCTTGCAGGCGTCACCATGCCCCGCCCGCTGACTCCCGCCGACCGGCCGCCGGCCGTCGACGGCTCCCGGCACGCCGGGGTCTACGAGCGGGCCGGTGCACACGTCGAAGTCCTGTCCGTGGAGGGCGAGTTGAGGCTGCGGCAGACAGTGACGGGGCCGCTCGCCGAGCTCGACCCCACGCCCACCCGGGAGTTCACGCTCGTCCCGGTCGACGACTCCCGGTTCGTCTTCCGGCAGCCGGGCACGCTGACCTGGGTCCCGGTGACCTTCTACACGCTCCCGACCGGTGAGCCGTACGTCCACTACGGCGTCCGCGCCACCCCGAAGGTGAGCTGACATGGCCGTCCCCGCACCCCGACCGGCCTCGCTCGTACGCGACTTCGAAGCGGCGCTGCCCAAGATCCTCGCCGACATCGAACTCCTGGTGCGCTGCGAGTCGCCGTCCGCCGACCTGGCGGGCG
>NZ_BAAAUG010000212.1:0-4108 GCF_039533825.1 Streptomyces rectiviolaceus | reverse complement strand
CGTGGCCCGCAGCGCCGACCTGGTGGCCGACGTGGGCGCCGCGCACCTGGCCGCCGCCCCCGAGCGCGTCGTCCTCGACGGGCGCACCCACCTGCGCTGGCGGCTCGGTGACGTGCCGCGCCGCGTCCTGGTCGTCGGCCACCACGACACGGTGTGGCCCGTCGGGTCGCTCGCCACGCATCCGTTCGGCATCGAGAACGGCGTGCTGCGCGGGCCGGGCTGCTTCGACATGAAGACCGGCGTGGTGATGGCGTTCCACGCCCTGGCCGCGCTGCGGAGCACCGACGGCGTGACCGTGCTGATCACCGGCGACGAAGAACTCGGCTCACCCTCGTCCCGCGCGCTCATCGAGGCCGAGGCGCGCGGCTGCGAAGCGGCACTCGTCCTGGAGGCGTCGGCGGACGGCGGGGCCCTCAAGACGGAACGCAAAGGTGTGTCGCGCTACGACGTGCTGCTGCGGGGCCGCGCCGCCCACGCGGGGCTCGAGCCCCACCTCGGCGTGAACGCGAGCATCGAGGCGGCACACCAGATCCTCGCCACCGCGGCGCTCGGCGACGCCGCAGCCGGAACCACCGTCACGCCGACCGCGCTCGACGCGGGCACCACCACGAACACCGTGCCCGCACAGGGGCGGTTCGCGGTCGACGTACGGATGCGCGGCACCGCCGAGCAGGACCGCGTGGACGCCGCGATGCGGGGCCTGCGGCCGGTGCTCGACGGGGCCCGTATCGAGGTCACCGGGGGCCCCAACCGGCCGCCGATGCCCGGCGGCGCCTCGCGGGAGCTGTTCGCCCGCGCCGCCCGGATCGCCGATGACCTGGGCGTCGGGCCGCTCTCCGCGGTCGCCGTCGGCGGCGCTTCGGACGGCAACTTCACCGCGGGCGTCGGCACCCCGACCCTGGACGGACTCGGCGCCGTCGGCGGCGGCGCCCACGCCGACCACGAACACGTCGAGGTGGCCGAACTGCCCCGACGGACAGCCCTGCTCACGGCACTGCTGCGGGAACTCCTTGATCACGCCCAGCGCCCCCACGGCAAAGAAGATGACTCCCGTGATTGATCTGTCCAGCGACACGAGCCGCACCACCGAGGCGGGTGGCGTAGTGGGCGAGGCCGTCGCCGCGGCGGCGTCCGCGGCCCGCTCGGCCCGCGTGTCCGTACGTCAACTCGCCGACCTGGAGCACCTGGAGGCCGTACAGAACCTCTACGAGGGAATCTGGCGGCCGGACGGAAAGACCCCGCCGGTGACGACCGAACTGCTGCGCGCGCTCACCAAGGCGGGCAGCTATGTGGGCGGCGCCTTCGACGGCGGCGAACTCGACAGCGGCGAATTCATCGGCGGCGAACTCGTCGGCGCCTGCGTCGGGTTCTTCTCGCCACCCGCCGACGAGGCCCTGCACAGCCATATCGCCGGGGTGGCCACAGGGATGCGCGGCCGCAATGTCGGCTACGCCCTCAAGCTGCACCAGCGGGCCTGGGCGCTCCAGCGTCAAGTGGCCGAGATCTCCTGGACGTTCGATCCGCTGGTGCGCCGCAACGCCTACTTCAACCTCGGCAAACTGGCCGCCGCGGCCACCGAGTACCTGCCCAACTTCTACGGCCCGATGCACGACGGCATCAACGGCACCGACGACACGGACCGCCTCCTGGTCACCTGGCGCCTCGCCGCCCCCGAGGTCGCCCTGGCCTGTGCGGGTCGGCGCGGCGCGCCGCACACGGTGGGCGTCACCGCCCTCGGCGTCTCACCGCGGGACCGCCCGGTTCTCGGCACCCTCGATGGCCCGACCGTCCTGGTCGCCGTGCCCGACGACATCGAGAGGCTGCGCGCCACCGACCCCGCCCGGGCCGCCGCCTGGCGCTCCGCCGTGCGTGACGTCCTGGGCGGGCTGCTCGCGGACGGGGCACGGATCACCGGCTTCGACCGGGCGGGCCGGTACATCGTCGAAAGGAAGGACACGTCATGGAAGAACACGGCATGAAGCTCACCGGGGTCGAGATGCGCCGCATCCGGATGCCGCTGGTGGCGCCGTTCAGGACCTCGTTCGGCACGCAGACGGTCCGTGACGCCTTGCTGCTGCGCGCCGTCACACCCGACGCCGAGGGCTGGGGCGAGTGCGTCGCGATGAGCGATCCGCTGTACTCGTCCGAGTACGTCGACGGCTGCGCCGACGTGCTCCGCCGCTTCCTCGTTCCCGCGCTCACCGGCCGCCGCGACCGGCTCGACGCTTCCGCGGTCGCTCCCGCGCTCAGCCCCTTCAAGGGGCATCTGATGGCGAAGGCGGCCCTCGAAATGGCCGTTCTGGACGCCGAGTTGCGCGAGCGCGGCGTACCGCTCTCGCGGGAGCTGGGTGCCGTACGCGATCGGGTGCCCTGCGGGGTCTCGGTGGGGATCATGGACTCGGTCCCTGAGCTCCTGGAGGCCGTCGCGGGATACCTCGACGCCGGCTACGTACGCGTCAAGCTGAAGATAGAGCCGGGGTGGGACGTCGCGCCGGTGCGTGCCGTCCGCGAGCGGTTCGGCGACGACGTGCTGCTCCAGGTCGACGCCAACACCGCCTACACTCGCGCCGACGCGCGCCACCTGGCACGGCTCGACCCGTTCGACCTCCTGCTCATCGAACAGCCGCTGCCCGAGGACGACTTGATCGGCCACGCGGAGCTCGCGCGCCAGGTGCGTACGCCGATCTGTCTGGACGAGTCCATCACCTCGGCACGCGCCGCCGCCGACGCGATCGCTCTGGGCGCCACCAGCATCGTCAACATCAAGCCCGGCCGGGTCGGCGGCTATCTGGAGGCCCGCCGCATCCACGACGTGTGCACCGCCCACGGGGTGCCCGTGTGGTGCGGCGGCATGCTGGAGACCGGGCTCGGCCGGGCCGCGAACGTCGCGCTCGCGGCGCTGCCCGGCTTCACCGTGCCGGGCGACACCTCCGCGTCCGACCGCTACTACCGCACGGACATCACCGAGCCGTTCACCCTCGACGACGGGCATCTGCCCGTCCCTGCCGGGCCCGGCATCGGTGTGGAGCCGCTCGCGGACGCCCTCGACGCGGTGACGGTGTCCACGGAGTGGATCCCCGCCTGATGCGGGGTCCCCGCCTGATGCGGCTGCCGCGCACGACCCTGTCGTACGTGGGGAACTCCCCGTAGGCTCTTGACCTATACGACGTATAGGAAGCCGTGCACGAAGCCGGTTCTCGCCACCCACGGGAGGAAGCGTGCTCATCCCGGTGACCACCCATCCCCGAGCCAGCCTGCGGCGCGTACTCGAGGATCTGGGCCCCACGCTCCTGGACCTCGTGCGCGGCGACCCCGACGGCGCCGACGACATCGGCGGCGTCGTCATCCACGACCCGCACGACGAGCCCGTGCCGCCACCTCAGGCACTCGTGCTCGGCGTCGCGGTGCACGATCCGGTGGAGATCGTCCGGCTGCTCGACGCCCTCGGCACCCAGGACGCCGCGGGACTGGTCGTCCGCGCTCCGGTCGCCGCCGACGAGAAGGTCACCGAGGCGGTGCGGCGGTCCGGGGTCGCGCTGCTCGGCCTGACACGCGGCGCCTCGTGGGCGCAGCTCGCCGCGATGCTGCGGGCGCTCATCGCGGAGGGCGATGTCGGGGAGACGGGCCAGGAGACGCTGGGCGGTGTGGCGTCCGGGGACCTGTTCGCGCTGGCCAACGCGGTCGGGGCGCTCCTGGACGCGCCCGTCACCATCGAGGACCGCAGCTGGCGGGTGCTCGCCTTCTCCGGGCGGCAGGACGAGGCCGATCCCTCGCGGGTCGAGACCATCCTCGGCCGCCAGGTGCCCGAACGCTTCACCCGCGTCCTGGAGGAGCGCGGAGTCTTCCAGGCCATGTACCGCAACGACCGCCCCGTCTACGTGGAGCCCTTGGTGGAGGTGGAGGGCGGCGACCTCAGCCTGCCGCGGGTGGCCCTCGCCGTCCGCGCCGGTGACGAGATACTCGGCTCCATCTGGGCCGCGGTCCACGGGCCGCTCAGCGCCGAGCGCGACCAGGCCCTGCGCGACGCGGCCAAGCTGGTCGCACTGCATCTGCTGCGGCTGCGCGCGGGCGCCGACGTCGAACGGCGGCTGCGCGCCGACCTCGTGGG
>NZ_BAAAUG010000211.1:0-7748 GCF_039533825.1 Streptomyces rectiviolaceus | reverse complement strand
CCAGCCGGGCCACAACGCGCCCCTGCCCACCCCCCGTGGGCCCGGATCGCCCGCCCACCCCGACCGCACGAGGCGCCTCCCCGCCCACCCCCGTGGGCACGGGCCGGGCGAAGCGCCTTCCCGTGCCGCGGGGTAATCGGGTGGGTGGGTGGGAGAGGTTGTTTGGTTCGGGGGACCTGACTATTGGCAGGGGTGGTTGTGGGGGGTTGGGAAGTAGCGTCGCGGGGTGGTTAGTGGACGGGGGCGGGATGCCCTTCTCTGGGTGGTGTTGGTGGCTCCCGCGTTGAGCGTGGACCGGGCGGGGCTGAACGAGCCGCGGTCGGCGTGGCAGCAGGCTGCCGGGGTCGCCGTGCTGGGGCTGGCCGCAGGCACCTGGCGGCGGTGGCCGCCGGGGGCCTTCGTGGCGGCGGCAGGGCTGGGGCTCGCGGCGGCGCCTTCCCTGTTCACACTCTCGTACGGGCCCGCGCTGGGCGTTTTCGCGCTGCTCATGGGGCGGCGGGCCGAAGGCATCAGGCCTGCTCTTGTGGCGTTCGGGGCCATTGCCCTGGCTGGGACGGTCAAGATCGGCGTACGCGAGGTCGACCCCGTCGTGGAGTGGCTTGTGCTGATGGGGACGCTGCTCTTCGGAGCGGTCTTCCCGTGGCTCGCGGGGCGCTACCTCCGCCAAGGCCGAGAACTCGCCGCCGCCGGCTGGACCCGCGCCGCCCAGCTGGAGCGCGAGCAGCGCATCGTCGCCGACCGGGCCCGGCTGCGGGAACGGGCCCGCATCGCCCAGGACATGCACGACTCCCTCGGGCACGAGCTGAGCCTCATCGCGGTACGGGCCGGCGCCCTCCAGGTGGCCGCCGATCTGCCGGATCGGCACCGCGGAGCCGTCGCCGATCTGCGCGTGGCCGCATCGGACGCCACCGACCGGCTGCACGAGATCATCGGGCTGTTGAGGGAGGAGGGCGACGAGGTCGCGCCGCTCGCCCCGGCCGGTGAGAGTGTGCGGGACCTCGTGGAGCGGGCCGTCGATTCGGGGCTGCCGGTTCGGTATGTGATGGACGGCGAGGAGGGTGAGGGGGGTGAGGACGGCCGTCGCGCCGTCCATCGGGTTGTCCAGGAAGCCCTGACCAACGCCGCCAAACACGCCCCCGGCGCCCCCGTCACGGTCGAGGTGAGGGAAGCGGAGGTCGTCGTCACCAACGGAGCCGCCCAGCAGCCGGGTTCGGGCCCTGGCGCCGGATCGGGCCTCGTCGGACTGCGGGCCAGGGTCGAAGACCTCGGCGGCACCCTCGAAGCCGGGCCGCACGGCGACGGCTTCCGGGTCGTCGCTCGGCTCCCCGAAGGCACCTCCCCGCAGCCCCGCCCGGAGGCCCCCGCGCCCGGCGGCCTCGCGTACGCGCGCCGGCGGACCGTGCTGGCCTTCGGAGCCGCCCTGGCCACCGGCGTACTCCTGGTGGGCGGCGCCTTCGCCTGGTACGCGTACTCGAGGTCGCACGCCGTCCTCGAACCGGCCGACTTCGCGCGGCTCACCGTCGGTCAGCCCCAGGCCGCCGCCGAACGGCTGCTGCCCGACAGAGCCGCGTCCGACCCGCCCGAGGAACGCGCCCCGACCCCGCCCCCCGAAGGGGCCGACTGCCGCTACTACCGCGCCAGCGGTGAACTCTTCGTCACCGTCGAGCACTTCAGGGTCTGCTTCGATGGCGGGGTCGTCGTGGAGAAGAGTGTGATCCCCAAGGCCGGGGTCAGTGGCGAAGTGCGGGAGCATGAGAAGGAGTGGGTGCTGTGATTCGCGTACTGCTGGCCGATGACGAGGCGATGATCCGCGCCGGCGTCCGCGCGATCCTCGGCGCCGGCGAGGACATCGAGGTCGTCGCGGAAGCGGGTGACGGGCGGGAGGCCGTCGCGCTCGCCCAGGCGCACCGTCCGGACGTCGCGCTGCTCGACATCCGTATGCCGGGGCTCGACGGACTTGCCGCGGGCGAGGAGATCGTACGGACGCTGCCCGGCACCGCGGTCGCGATGCTGACGACCTTCTCCGAGGACGCGTACGTCGCGCGGGCGCTGAGCGGCGGAGCCACCGGCTTTCTGCTGAAGTCCGGCGACCCGCACGAACTCATCGCGGGCGTACGCGCGGTGGCAGGCGGCGCCGCCTTCCTCTCGCCCAAGGTGGCCCGCCACGTCATCGACGGCTACGGCGCACAGCGCATGGGCAGGAACGCCGACGCCCGCGCCAGGACCGCGGCCCTGACCCCGCGTGAGCGCGAGGTGCTCGGGCTCGTCGGGGAGGGGCTCTCCAATCCGGAGATCGCCGCCCGGCTCCATCTGGTCGAAGGCACGGTCAAGGCGTACGTGAGCGCGGTCCTCGACCGGCTCGGGGTCAAGAACCGCGTTCAGGCGGCGATCGTCGCCTACGAGGCGGGACTTGTGCGGCTCTGATGCTCCATGGGCATGGGCATGGGCATGGGCTCCGACGTCTCAGCGGCGGTGCGTCGCGTGCCGCCGGTGCGATGTCGCGTCCGGCGTCGGCGTCGGACTGCCCGGACCCGCGAACCACCTGACGACGCCCGTCGAGGAACCGCGCATCGCCTCGACGACACGTGCCACGGGGCGAGTGGCCAGACGTACGAGGAGAAAGGCGAGCGCGGCGCCGAGGAGCAGGCCCACGGCCACGTCATGCGGATAGTGCACGCCCACGAAGACCCGCGAGAACGCCATGAGCACGGCCATCGGCAGCGTCAGCGCGGCGATCCGCGGCCAGGCGAGCGCGAGGCCGACGGCCGCGGCGCCCGCGATCGTCGAGTGGTTGCTGGGGAAGGACCAGTCGCCGTACGCAGGGCACTCGACGATCGAGGTGAGCGCCCCGGAGACGGCCCGGCACGGGCGCTCCTCGTCGACCGCGGACTTGAGCAACTCGCTGCACACGTACGCCACCGCCGTGACGAGGGGCGCGAGAACAGCTATCGCGAGGGCGCGGGGGTCGCCGCGCCGCGCCCGCCACCAGGCGACGATGAAGAGCACGCCGAAGAGCAGCAGGCCGAGCTCCGTCCACACCTCGGCGAGGTGCTGGAACCAGGTTGGGGTGTCGTGGGCGAAGTCGGTGACATCGCGATAGAGATCGTCGTCCATGGTGTCCATGATTACGGACGGTATGGAGTGGGCCCGAATCGTCACATCCGGCGATCGACCCGTCACAACCCCTGACGAAAGACAGGGGTTCGGGAAGCGGAGTCCGCCGTTCCGTGATGATGATCCGCAAACTTTGTTGCTCGGGGCGGCGGGTGGGGCAGGACAAGGCGCGGATCTCTCGTAAGGTTTGGGCCGTGGGATCTCTGCGCAATCCGGTCGGGCCGCTTCCCTCCACCATCTACTGGCGTCGGAGGGCCGTTCTGCTGTCCTTGATCGGGCTGATGGCGCTTCTAGTCGTGTGGGTGCTCACCCTGGGGGGTGGGGGCCGGAACAACGGCGCCGACGGGCCGTCGGGCTCCGGTCCCGCCACGTCCATCACGCCAGGACCGTCCGGTTCCGGGCCCGCCATCAGTGAACACCCGGGCGGGCGCGACGAGTCGGGCGACGAGGGGGACGGGGGCGACTCCGGCTCCGGTGGCTCGGGCGGCGGCTCCGGTGACTCCGGGGGGTCCGATGGCTCGGGCGACTCCGGCGGCGCCGGTGGCGGCTCGGAGGACGGCGCCAAGGGCGGCGGCGGTGCGGGCGGACAGCTGCCCGCCGGGTCGAGCGTGCCCAACTGCGTGAGCGGCGACGTGAAGTTGAAGCTGCGGAGCGTCCAGAACAGGTACGAGATCGGCGAGAAGCCGAAGTTCGAACTCATCGCCCAGAACAGTGCGGGCAAGTCCTGCAAGGTCGATCTCGGCGGCAAGAAGACGGTGCTGACGATCACTCAGGCCGACAGCGACAAGGAGATCTGGTCCTCGGCGGACTGCCCTGTCGGTGACGGGAGCGTGCTGCTGCGCGTGCCCGGGGACGGGCGCGTCACGCACACCGTCGAGTGGGACCGCCGGGGGAGCGAGCCGCAGTGTGCGACGCCTTCGGCGGGAAGTGCGGCGCCGGGCACGTATCTCGTGGAGGCCAAGGCCCCGGGTCTGGGGTCGGCGCAGGCGTCGTTCGTGCTTGAAGAGGGCTGACTGCGGGGCAGTCAGGTGGGTGGGCGGGAAACTCACCACCCACCCAGCGGCACCCGCTAGACGTACCGCTCCAGGATCGACGACTCGGCGAGGCGCGACAGACCTTCCCGGACGCTGCGGGCCCGAGCCTCACCCACCCCGTCCACCGTCTGGAGATCGTCAACGCTCGCAGCGAGCAGCTTCTGCAGACCTCCGAAGTGCTCCACCAGCCGGTCGATGATCGCGCCGGGAAGGCGAGGCACCTTGGCGAGCAGACGGAAGCCCCGCGGCGAGACCGCGGAATCCAGCGCCTCCGGGGAGCCGGTGTAACCCAACGCCCGTGCCACGGTAGGCAGTTCAAGCAGCTCCGCATGGCTCAGCGCGTCCAGCTCGAACAGCGCCTCCTCGACCGTGCGGGAGCGCTTCGCGGTCGGCTCGGGGACGTAGTCCCGGACGACCAGCTCGCGCTCGGGCTCGACGCCCGCGATCAACTCGTCCAGCTGGAGGGCGAGAAGGCGCCCGTCCGTGCCCAGCTCCACCACGTACTCGGCGATCTCCGTGGCGATGCGGCGCACCATCTCCAGGCGCTGGGCGACCGCCGTGACATCGCGGACCGTCACCAAGTCCTCGATCTCCAGGGCGGACAGGGTGCCCGCCACCTCGTCGAGGCGCAGCTTGTACCGCTCCAGGGTCGCGAGGGCCTGGTTCGCGCGGGACAGGATCGCCGCCGAGTCCTCGAGGACCTTGCGCTGTCCGTCCACGTAGAGCGCGATGAGGCGCATGGACTGGGAGACGGAGACGATGGGGTAACCCACCTGCTTGGACACGCGGTCCGCGGTGCGGTGCCGGGTGCCCGTCTCCTCGGTGGGGATCGTCGGGTCGGGGACGAGCTGCACGCCCGCCCGCAGGATCTTGGTGATGTCCTTGTCGACGACGATGCCGCCGTCGAGCTTGCACAGCTCGCGCAGGCGCGTCGCCGTGAACTCGACGTCCAGGATGAAGCCACCCGTGCACATCGACTCGACGGTCTTGTCCCAGCCGAGGACGATGAGCCCTCCGGTGTTGCCGCGGAGGATGCGCTCGAGTCCGTCGCGCAGGCCCGTACCGGGCGCGACCGCGCTCAGGGAGGCGCGCATCAGCCCTTCGGCACCGGAGCTTCCGCCGGGCTTGCCGGGAGCTGACGCCCGGTCGTTGGCTGCCACTGCACTCCTCGGGGTCGCGGGTTGTCCAAGCCCCGGAACGTACGTCTGCTTCGTACGGATGGGCGAGACCAGGGCAAAGTCTACCGGCGCTCTTCGTCCTTCCGTGGGGCCTCTCTGCGACGCGACCTCGGAAGGACTTGCAGCGCGTCGCCCATGTCGGCGACTTCGGTGACCTTCATACCGGGCGGGACCTTGCCCGGGTCGGACGGGACGAGGGCGTGTGTGAAGCCCAGACGGTGCGCTTCGGCCAGCCTGCGCTGGACTCCCGTGACCCGTCTGACCTCGCCCGCAAGGCCTACTTCGCCGATCGCGACGAGATTTTTCGGCAGCGGGGTGTCGCTCGCCGCGCTGGCCAGGGCGAGCGCGATCGCGAGGTCGGCGGCCGGCTCGGAGAGCTTCACGCCGCCGACCGTCGCGCTGTAGATGTCGCGCTTGCCGAGCGCCGTGATGCGGCCCCGCTGCTCCAGGACGGCCAGCATCATCGAGACGCGGGAGGTCTCAAGGCCGGACGTGGTGCGCCGGGGGGAGGGGATCTGGGAGTCGACGGTGAGGGCCTGGACCTCGGCCACCAGGGGGCGGCGGCCCTCGAGCGTGACCGTCAGGCAGGTGCCGGGGACGGCCTCCGTGCGGCGGGTGAGGAAGAGGCCGCTGGGGTCGGCGAGGCCGGTGATGCCCTCGTCGTGCAGTTCGAAGCAGCCGACCTCGTCCGTCGTCCCGTACCGGTTCTTGACGCCACGGACCAGGCGCAGGCGCGCGTGGCGGTCGCCCTCGAAGGACAGGACGACGTCCACGAGGTGCTCCAGGAGGCGGGGGCCCGCGATCGCGCCGTCCTTGGTGACATGGCCGACCAGGAGCGTGGACATGCCGCGCTCCTTGGAGGCGCGGATCAGCGCGCCCGCCACCTCGCGGACCTGGGCCATGCCGCCCGGCGCCCCGTCGATCTCCGGGGACGCGATCGTCTGGACCGAGTCGAGGATCAGGAGGGACGGCTTCACCGCGTCCAAGTGGCCGAGGACGGCGGCGAGATCGGTCTCCGCCGCCAGATAGAGGTGGTCGTCGATCGCCTTGATGCGGTCGGCGCGCAGGCGGACCTGGCTCGCCGACTCCTCGCCGGTGACATAGAGCGTGCGGTGCTCGTCGCTCGCCGACTTCGCCGCGACGTCCAGGAGCAGCGTCGACTTGCCGACGCCCGGCTCGCCCGCGAGCAGCGCCACGGCCCCGGGGACCAGGCCGCCGCCCAGGACGCGGTCGAACTCGGGCACTCCGGTGGAGCGTGCGGTGGCCTGGCGGCCGTCGACCTCGCCGATGGGCAGGGCGGACGAGGTGACACGGCCGGGGGCGGTGGTGCGGACCGCGGGCGCGCCGTACTCCTCGACCGTCCCCCAGGCCTGGCACTCGGGGCAGCGGCCGAGCCACTTGGCCGTCTGCCAGCCGCACTCGGTGCAGCGGTAGGACGGGCGTTGCTTCCCGGTGTTGCCGGTCTTCGTACGGGTGGCCATGAACCGAACCGTAGCGGGCAGCACTGACATCACTGACATCGACCGAAGTGCGGGGCGCGATCGGTCCTGACCCGGGGCGCGGGTCACGGAATCATGGGTTCCTGTCCCCTTTTGAGGGATCTGTTCACCCGTAAGGATTAAATGTGCTCAAGTGGGAGGAGCGACCCGGCATCATCCGCCTAACTTCGCACGGGTGATGAGCAGCAGGCCGGAAACCCCCACGCAAGCAACCGGCGCACACCGGGCGCATCGTGACGCGCGCCAGCGCGTTGTGCCTCGCTCGGCGCCGCAGGCGCCGCCCGCACGCTATGAGCCTTGTCTGGACGGCCTGTTCACGTACTGCCTGTCCGTGCTCTGCGATCACGACGCCGCGACCACCGCCCTTGGCGACGTGCTCGCCGTCGCCGAGCGCCGCGGCTCCCGCGGCCCGGCCGCCGAGGCCGAACTGAGGTCCTGGCTGTACGCCCTCGCCCGCTGGGTCTGCCTGCTCGCCCTCGCCGACGCCAAGCGCAAGCGCCAGGGCACGCACGCCTCCGGACCGGCCTCCCGCGTCCCGAAGGCCGCCGGACCCGCCGCGCCGCCGGACGAGGCGGAGCGGCAGCGGCGCCGTGAACTCGCCCAGCTGGCCTGGCCGGAGGCCGCGGGGACGACGCCCGAGCAGCGTGAGGCCCTGGAGCTCGCCGTACGCCACCAGCTCGCCCCGAAGGAAGTCGCCGCGGTCATCGGCCTGGACATCGGCAAGACCCGCGACCTCCTCGCCTCGGCCGCCTGCGAGGTGGAGCGCACCCGGGCCGCGCTCGCCGTCGTGGAGACCGGCACCTGCCCGATCGTCGCCCGCCTCACCGGCGACAACCAGCTCCTCCTGGGCACGGCCCTGCGCCGCGAGCTGGTCCGGCACGTCGACGACTGCCCGCGCTGCCGCCGCACCGCCGAGCGCGCCG
>NZ_BAAAUG010000210.1:0-26883 GCF_039533825.1 Streptomyces rectiviolaceus | reverse complement strand
TCCTTGCGGCCACCGGCGTCACCGTCGCCCTCCTCAACAACCAAGGGGACAGCGGCAGTCAGGCCCAGCGGCCCGCCTCCTCCGGGGACGGGGACGCGGCCGAGCCGGAGTCCGACAGCAGCCGTGGCGCGCTGGACGGCACCGACGGCCCCAAGCCCTCGAAGCAGGGGGACGAGAAGACCAGGAAGCCGGACGCGAAGCCCTCCACCGGCAAGGACGACGCCCCCAAGTCCACGGACAGACCGACGACCCGCCCCAAGCCCTCCTCCAGGCCCACCGAGGACGGCGGCACGACAGGCGGCGGTTCCGACGGCTCCGGCGGCACATCCGGCGGCAGCGATCCGGCCCCCGAACCCGCCTGCCATGCGGCGGGCGGCGGCAAGTACAACTGCTCGGTCTGGCGTACGGCCACGTCGTACACCGCGTCGGGCACCGAGGCGGGCGTACTGAACGCGGGCACGAACTACTTCTACTGCCAGCAGAACCTGGGCCGACGCGAGACGCACGGCGAGTGGACGAACGTCTGGTGGGCCAAGACGGACGACGACAGCGGCAACACCAACGTCTTCATCAGCGACGTCTACATCAAGGGCGGCGACAACGACGAACCGCTGCCCGGCCTCCCGGTCTGCTGACCGCGATCGCGACGCCAACCGCCACCCCCGACCGTCAGCCCGCGGGCGGCAGTTCGCCCGACCCGCGCTTGATGAGCCGCGTCGGGAGCTCGATCCGCTCCGGGGCGTCGGACGCCCCGTCGAGCTGACGGAACAGGCGCTCGGCAGCGGTCCTGCCCAGCTGTGCGGCGTCCTGGGCGACGACGGTCACGCCCGGCTTCAGCAGGTCCGCGAGCTCGATGTCGTCGAAGCCGACGAGGGCCACGGGCCGGGTGAGCCCGGCGAGTACGCGGACGACCGTCACCGTCACGCGGTTGTTGCCCGCGAAGATCGCCGTGACGGGCTCCGGACCGCCCAGCATCGTCTCGGTGGCCTGCCCGACGCGGTCCGGGTCGGTGGGCCCGAGGGACATCCACTCCTCCTCGACGGGGATGCCCGCGTCCTCCATGGCCGCGCGGTAGCCGCGCAGGCGCTCTATGGCGGTGTGGATGCGCGGCTGGTCACCGATGAAGCCGATGCGGCGGTGACCATGGGCGATGAGGTGGGCGACGCCGTCGCGCGCGCCGCCGAAGCTGTCCGAGAGCACGACATCGGCGTCGATCTTCCCGGCGGGACGGTCGACGAAGACGGTCGCGACGCCGGCGGCGATCTCCGGCTCCAGGTAACGGTGGTCGTCACCAGCGGGGATCACGACAAGGCCGTCGACCCGACGCGCGCACAGCGCGAGCACCAACTCCTGCTCGCGTTCCGGGTCTTCGGCGCTGGAACCGTTGATGAGGAGCGCGCCGTGGGCGCGGGCCACTTCCTCCACGGCGCGGCTGAGCGGGCCATAGAAGGGGTCGGCGAGGTCTTCGAGGACCAGGCCGATGCTGGCCGTGCGGCCCTTGCGCAGCACCCGGGCGCTGTCGTTGCGGCGGAAGCCCAGCGCGTCGATGGCCTCCTGGACCCGGCGCTCGGTGTCCGGGGTGACGCCCGGCTCGCCGTTCACGACGCGGGAGACCGTCTTGAGGCCGACTCCGGCGCGGGCGGCGACGTCCTTCATGGTCGGACGGTTGCCGTAGCGGGGTTCGGGTCGCTCGGGTCGGCTGGCGGTCTCGGCCACGGTGCGCTGTCCTGTCGTCGACGAAGGTGAGCTGAAAGTGGTGCGTAAGTGATGTGGCGTCGAGCATAGAACCTGGACAACGTTGTCAGATGCAAGAGAGACTGTCCATCGCATTCTCCGGCCTGCCCTTTCACCAGGAGAGCGGCCTGTCCATTCACCGGGAGATCAGACACTGATGCACACGGACCTCGTCGCCGCACTCGACATCGGCGGCACCAAGATCGCCGGCGCCCTGGTGGACGGCCGCGGCCGGATCCTGCTGCGCGCCCAGCGGCCCACGCCCGCGCGCGAGGACGGCGACACCGTGATGCGGGCGGTCGAAGGGGTCATAGGCGAGCTCACGCGTTCGCCGCTGTGGGGCAGGGCGCGCGCGGTCGGCATCGGCAGCGCGGGCCCCGTGGACGCGTCGGCGGGGACGGTCAGCCCGGTCAACGTGCCCGGCTGGCGCGGATACCCGCTGGTCGAGCGGGTGCGCGCGGCCACCGGCGGCCTTCCGGTCGAGCTGGTCGGGGACGGCGTCGCGATGACGGCGGCCGAGCACTGGCAGGGCGCTGCCCGCGGGCACGACAACGCGCTGTGCATGGTGGTGTCCACGGGCGTCGGGGGCGGACTGATCCTCGGGGGCAAGCTGCACCCCGGCCCCACCGGGAACGCGGGGCACATCGGGCACATCAGCGTCGATCTGGACGGTGATCCCTGCCCGTGCGGCGCGCGCGGGTGCGTGGAGCGCATAGCCAGCGGGCCGAACATCGCGCGGCGCGCGATCGAGGGCGGATGGCGTCCGGGGTCCGACGGCGACACGTCCGCCGCCGCGGTGGCCATCGCCGCGCGGGCCGGTGACCCGGTCGCCGTCGCCTCCTTCGAGCGCGCGGCGCAGGCGCTCGCCGCGGGGATCGCCGCCACGGCGACGCTCGTCGAGATCGACATCGCCGTGATCGGGGGCGGGGTGGCGAAGGCGGGGAAGGTGCTCTTCGACCCGCTGCGGCGGTCGCTGCGGGAGTACGCCACGCTCTCGTTCGTACGTCATCTGACCGTGGGTCCGGCCTTGATGGGGACGGACGCGGGGTTGGTGGGGGCTGCGGCGGCCGCGCTCAGCCAGGAGGACAGGGCCGTGGACCTGCGTCCCGCCGTGGGGAGTTGACCTTTCCGCGGGCCGGGCCGGACGAAGTCGGCCCGGCCCGCGGTCAACGGTTCACGCGGCTCAGCAGCTGAGGACCGGATCGGCCCAGTCCGCGTGGTCGGAGTCCCTGCCGTCGCCGCCGTCCGTGACGACGAGACGGACGACCTGGGCTCCGGTCACATCGGCCGAAAGGCCCTTCGCGGCATCGGCGTTGGTGAGCACGCCGGTCGACGCGGCCTTCTTGCCGTCCGCCCAGATCTCGAAGGCGACCGTTCCCTTCAGGCCCTTCTCGTCGTCGACACCCACCTGCGCGGTGACCTTCTCGCAGGACGCGCCGGTGTAGTACTCGACGGCACTCTCGGCATGCACTCCGAGCCCCTTGGCGTAGGCGGCCCCGCCGATGGTGAGCGGATTGCCGTCGCCCGCCGCCTCCTCGCCGTTGCTCGTGTCCTTCTCGACGGGGCCCCAGCCGTTGACCGTCGACATCCATGGCAGGTCACTGACCGCCGAGTTGCCCGCGGGCGGCGCCACGACGACGTGGGCCGTCAGCGGCAGCACGCTCCCGGCGCGGGTGCCGCCGGGGGAGCGGTAGCTGGTCCTGAGCGTCAGGTCGTACGCGCCCGGGGCCGCGCCTTGCGGTGCGGTCACCGACCACGACGTACTCAGCGACTTGCCCGTACGCAGGGAGCTCACGGTCGAGGGCGAGGTCGCCTCGATCCGCCAGCCGGAGGGGCCGGTGAAGGTGGCTGACACCTGCTGTGCGGAGGTGCGGCCGAGGTTGGTGACCTTCGACGTCAGCTTCGCGGGCTCGCCCGCCTCCACCAACGGGGCGCCGTCCAGGCCGAGTTCGACCGCAGGCGGGTTCTTGGCCCACTTGCCGTCCGCCGTGACGCGCAGCAGTACGGTGCCGTGCGCGGGGACGGTCGCCGAGATCTTGCCCGCCGTGTTGTAGCTCTTGTGCTGCCACAGGTCCCGCAGCGTGTACCCGCCGGCGGCCGGGAGGCCGACGGCCTTCGCCGAGGTGGCGATCGACTGGGTGGTGCCCGTCTCGTTGAAGAGTGCGACCGCTCGGCTGCCGTCCTTCATCTCCTTGGCGACGACCCAGCGGCCGCCCTCCGATGACAGCACATCGCCCTGCTTGCCCAGCGGGTCCTGGTCGACGGCGATGACTTCCTTGTTGCCGATGATCTCGAAGGTCTCGGGCGAGGCCTTGCGCAGGTCGGAGCCGATGAGCAGCGGCGAGGCCATGATCGACCACATCGAGAAGTGCGTGCGGTACTCGGTGTCCGTCATGCCGCCGTTGCCGACCTCGAGCATGTCCGGGTCGTTCCAGTGACCCGGGCCCGCGTGCTCGGCGAGCGGCAGGTTCTGCTTCATGATCGACAGCATCGAGCTCCAGTTATCGCTGATGTCGCCGGTGGTGCGCCACAGGTGGCCCACGTCGGAGGCCCACTCCCAGGGCTTGTTCTCGCCCCACTCGCAGATGCTGTAGACGATGGGGCGGCCGGTGGCCTTCAGCGCGTCGCGCATCGTGATGTACCGCTTCTTGGCGTCGACGCCTTGGTTGTTGCAGTTGTCGTACTTGAGGTAGTCGACGCCCCAGTCGGCGAACTGCCGTGCGTCGCTGACCTCATGGCCGAGCGCCCCGGGGAAGCCGATGTCGCTGCAGGTCTTGGTGCCGGCGCTGGTGTAGATGCCGAGCTTCAGCCCTTTGGAGTGGACGTAGTCGGCAACACCCTTGATTCCATTGGGGAATCGCTTGGGATCGGGTACGAGTTTGCCGTTCGCGTCCCGCTCGGGCAGCGCCCAGCAGTCGTCGAGATTGACGTACTGATAGCCGGCGTCCTTGAGGCCCTTCTCGACGAAGATGTCCGCGATCCCCTTGACCATCGCCTCGTCGAACTCGGCCCTGCAGTGGGTGGAGTTCCAGTTGTTGAAGCCCATGGGAGGGGTGAGGGCAAGGTCGTCGGGGAGCTTCGCCCCGGCGGGGGACGGCTTCCCGGCCGCGCTCCGGCCGGCCGTGTCACTCGCGCCGACCGTGTCACTCGCGCTACCCGTGTCACTCGCGCCACCCGTGTCGCCCGTGGCGCGCGCTGAGGCCGGTGCGGCGAGCCCCGCGGCGCACAGCAGCGCGGCGGCCAGCGACCCGACGACTCTTCGACGCGTTGTGAGGGGTGAGATATGACGCATCGTTACATTCCTCCGTACTCGCAGAAGTTGGGGGACTGCATGTACGTGTCAGAGGTGCGCGCTTACGGTAGGCCGTGTTGGACTCTGTTGGAAGAGAGCCGTAACGGTTCGAGCACCCGGCGCCAAAACCCTTGACTGCGGGGGCGCTTGGGAGTGGGATCCAACCCTTGCGTTCGGTTGTGTTCGGTTGCACCCCGAGGAGGGGGACATGGCACAGTCATCGTTCATGGGTCCTGCCACGCCTCGAAGCATGTCAGGACATCGGATGTCCCGGCGGAATGTCCTGCGTGGTGCGGCCGTCGGAGCCGGAGCGGTCACCCTTCCGGCCCTGCTCACGGCCTGTGGTGACGGCCCGGGTGGCAACAAGAACGAAGTCACGATGGGGTCGAATTCCTCGGACGCCGTGCCCAAGAAGGCGTTCGCCGCAGCCTTCGACGCCTTTGAGAAGAAGTCCGGGAAGACCGTCAAGGTCAACACGACAGAGCACAACGAGTTCCAGCAGAACATCACGCGCTATCTGCAGGGCACGCCCGATGACGTCTTCATGTGGTTCGCGGGGTACCGCATGCAGTACTTCGCGGAGAAGGGCCTGCTGATCGACATCAGCGATGTGTGGAAGGGCTTCAAGGGCTTCTCGGACGCGCTGCGGGAACAGTCCACGCACGAGGGCAAGCAGTACTTCGTGCCGTATTACTACTACCCATGGGCGGTATTCCACCGCAAGAGCCTCTTCGAGAAGCAGGGCTACGAACAGGCCAAGACCTGGGACCAGTTCATCGCGCTCGCCAAGAAGATGAGCAAGGACGGCATACCGGTCGCCTTCTGCGACAAGGACGGCTGGCCCGCCATGGGCACCTTCGACTACATCAACATGCGCCTGAACGGATACGAGTTCCACAAGAGCCTGATGGCCGGCGAGGAAGCCTGGACCGACACCAAGGTCAAGAAGGTCTTCGACCTGTGGCGCGAACTCATGCCGTACTACCAGAAGGGCGCGCTCGGCCGCACCTGGGAAGAGGCGGGCCAGGGGCTGCAACAGCGAAAGACCGCCATGGCCGTCTTCGGAATGCCGCACCCCGGCCAGCAGTTCCCGGCGAACGAACGCGACGACATCGACTTCTTCGCCTTCCCCGAGATCGATCCGGCGCACGGCCAGGACGCCGTGGAGGCGCCGATCGACGGATTCCTGGTCGCGAAGAAGTCAAAGAACGTCGACGGCGCCAAGGAACTCCTGAAGTGGCTCGGGACACCGAAGGCCGAGGACATCTATCTGGCCGGTGACCCCAACAACGTCGCGGTCAATGACGGCGCCGACACCAGCAAGTACAGCCCACTGCAGAAGAAATCGGCCGAACTCGTCGCCGGGGCCAAGCAGATCTCGCAGTTCCTCGACCGGGACACCCGGCCCGACTTCGCACAGACCGTCATGATCAAGGCGCTGCAGGACTTCATCGACGATCCGAAGGATGTCGACGGCCTGGTCAACAGCATCGAGCGCCAGAAGAAGGACATCTTCTCGTCGGACGTCAGCTGAGTAGCGAGGGATCGCGTCCCGTGCCGCAGAAAACCGCGCGGCGCGCCGGACGGCGTGGACCACGGCGCTTCACGCGCCGTGACATCGCCGTACTCGGCGTGCTCCTGGGAATTCCCGTCCTCCTTGACATCTTCATCATCTGGGGCCCGACCCTGGCCTCCATCGGCCTGTCCTTCACGTCCTGGGACGGCATAGGCGACATCCAGTGGGTGGGCGGAAAGAACTACGAGAACCTGGTCGACAACTACCCGGCATTCTGGCCCGCAGTCCGCCACAACCTCCTATGGATAGCGTTCCTCGGCCTGGTGGCCACGCCCTTCGGCCTGCTCCTCGCGGTCGTCATCGACCGCGGAGTCCGCTTCAGCCGCTTCTACCAGTCCGTGCTGTACATGCCGGTGGTGCTCTCGCTCGCCGTGGTCGGATTCATGGCTCAGCTGATCCTCGGCACCGACCAGGGCGTGGTCAACACCATCCTCAACAACCAGAACGACCCGATCGACTGGCTCGGGAACTCCGACATCAACATCTGGATGATGATGCTGGCCGCGAGCTGGCGGCACACGGGATACGTGATGATCCTGTACCTGGCCGGCCTGAAATCCGTCGACCCCGCCCTGAAAGAAGCAGCACAGATAGACGGCGCGAATGCCCGCCAGACATTCTTCCGGGTCGTCTTCCCGACCCTCCGCCCCGTGAATGTGATCGTCGGCGTCATCACGGTCATCGAGGCCCTGCGCGCCTTCGACATCGTCTACGCGGTCAACAAGGGCCGCAACGGCCTGGAACTGCTCTCCGTACTCATCACGGACAACATCATCGGAGAGGCGAGCCGCATCGGATTCGGCTCCGCCATCGCGGTCGTGCTCCTGACCGTCTCGCTCGGATTCATCGTGACGTTCCTGGTCCAAGAGCTGCGAGGTGCGCGCGACCGATGACCGCACACATCCACACCGCGCCCCCCTCCGGCACCTCCGCACCCCCTGCCGGGAAACCCGCAGGCCGCAGCCGCAGCCGCAGCCGCAGCCGAGGGCGTTTCGGGGTGCACATTTTCCTGATGGCGGTGGCCCTGGGCTTCCTCGCGCCACTGCTCCTTGCGGTCTACGCCTCCCTGCGCCCGTACGAGGAAACGGCGCAACACGGCTATTTCTCGTTCCCGAAGAGCCTGTCGTTCGACTACTACCGCCAGGCCTACAGCGATTCCGGCATGGGCAAGTACTTCACCAACACCTTGCTCATCGCGGTACCGGCGGTCCTCGTCACGCTCTTCCTCGCGGCGTTCGTGGCGTTCGCCGTGTCCCGCCTGCGGATCCGCGGCGGAATGATCCTCCTGATGTTCTTCACGGCAGGAAACCTGCTGCCGCCACAGGTCCTGGTCACCCCCCTCTACGTCCTCTTCCTGAAAATCCCCCTCCCCTGGTGGATGTCGGACTCGCTGACCCTGTACGACTCGTACTGGGCGATCATCATCGTCAACATCGGCTTCCAGGTCGGCTTCTGCGTCTTCGTACTCTCGAACTTCATGCGAACGCTGCCGCAGGAAATCCTGGAAGCGGCGATCGTGGACGGCGCGGGCGTATGGACCCAGTTCTGGCGCATCACGCTGCCCCTGTGCCGCCCGGCGCTCGCGGCCCTTGGCACTCTGGAATTCACCTGGATCTACAACGACTTCCTCTGGGCCCTGATCTTCATCTCGAACCCCGACAAACTCCCGATCACGTCATCCCTGAACAACCTCCGGGGCCAGTTCTTCACGGACTACAACCTCCTCGCAGCAGGCTCGGTCCTAGTGGCCCTGCCCACGGTCCTTGTCTTCCTGCTCCTGCAGCGGCACTTCATCGCGGGGCTGACGCTGGGGTCGAGCAAGGGGTAGCGGGTTCAGGCGCGGCGGGGGAGAAGGTTGACCCTGACCCTGCGTCAGGGTTGGAGCCTGGTCGCATGACGAACGAAAGCACTTCCCCGGATCGGCTCGCTCCGCCGGCCGGAGGGTTTCAGGAAATCGACGGCCGCCGCGTATTCGTGCATCGGGCAGGCAGCGGCGGACCGGCCGTGGTGTTCCTCCCGGGCGCCAGCGCGGTCGGCCTGGACTACTTCGGTGTGCAGCAAGGGGTTTCGCAGTTCACCACCGCCGTGGTGTACGACCGCGGCGGCACCGGGTACAGCGATCCCCTTCCGCTGCCGCGTACCGCCGCCGCGGTCGCCACGGAGCTGCGCGATCTGCTGCGTGCCCAGCAGATCGACGCCCCGTACGTACTGGTCGCGCACTCCCTCGGCGGCTTCTACGCGCATCGGTTCGCGCAGTTGTACCCGCAGGATGTTGCTGGTCTTGTCTGGTTGGATGCCTTCCACCGCGACTGGGACGACTTCATGCCCGCCGAGGCGAGCCTGGCCGCGGTCGAGCAGATGGCACCTGATCGGGAGCGGCTGGAGCAGATGCGTCCGGCCCTGCGCGAGATGTACGCCGAGTTGCACGCGGACCACCCGGAGCACATGCGGCAGGCGCTGGTCGATGCCAAGGTGAGCGACGAATGGATTCACGTCGGCATCGCGGAGCGCAGCAAGCTGGCCGAACTCGCCACCGAACTGCGGCCCGGGCCGAACATTCCCGATGTCCCGGTCGTCGCTCTCACCGTGGTCGGCACGGACCCCGGCCAGCAGGCACTGACGTCGGAGCGGACGTTGCGAGAGATGCATGACGGCCATACGAGGATGGATGCGGCCCTGGTGAGCGCGGTCTCGCACGGGGAGCAACGCATCATCTCCGACACCAGCCACCACCGGCTCTGCTTCGACCGCCCCGACGCCGTGGTCCAGGCGATCCGCGACGTCATCGACCGGGCGGCCCGCCTCTAGACTCGGCGCCACCCATTCACAAAGATGCGAGGAGAACGGTGCTCACGATCAGCCAGCTCGCGGCGACCGCCGGAGTGACCGTGCGCACCGTTCGCCACTACCACCACATCGGCCTGATGCCCGAGCCCGAGCGCGATGCCTCCGGCTACCGCCGCTACAGCGCGCAGGCGGCCGTGGATCTCATCCGGATCAGGACCCTCGCCGATGCCGGTGTGCCGCTGGTCCGCATCGACGCGCTGCTGCACGCGCAGCCGGCCGAATTCGCCGCGGCCATCACCGACATCGACGCCGAACTGCAGCGCAAGATCGACCAGCTCACCGAATACCGCGGCCGGATCGCCGAACTGGCCGTCGGCGAAAGGCTTGTCCTGCCCCCGGAGGTGGTCGCCATCCTGAACCGGATGCGCGATCTCGGAGTCAGTGAACAGAGGGTGAGACTCGAGCGCGACTCGTGGATCCTGATGCAGGCGTTGGATCCGCACGTCATGCCGCAGCGGATACGGGAGAAGAACGCCGGCTTCGACGACCCCGAGACGTTGCGCCTGTATCTCGCCTGTGATCAGTCGGTCGACTGGAATCCGCACGATCCACGCCTGGACCAGCTCATCGACGACCTGGACGCGTGGGAGATCGAACACGAACGGGACGGCAGTCAGCCGGGGTACCTCAAGCTGGTCTCTTCCCGCATCTCCGAGGCGTCACCGGCGTGGCAACGCATCGTCGACGCGCTCGCCCACCGCGCCGACCGGCGCCGGACCGCCGGGCGGAAGCGAACCCGATAGCGGCCGTCCGCATGATCCACTCCGTGTCATGGGCTGTCATATCCCGCACCGACCAGCGGGATTGAGATCGTCGGTGCGTGGCCACCGACAACCTCCAGCAGACGGAGCACTCCGCATGAAAGCCCCCAGGTACGCGCGTGACATTCCCGGCCTGTGCTGGGACGAGAGGCCCGGTGACGTCCTGCACTGCACCCTCGGGCAGGATCACGCCGGCGACCACTTCCACGCCTACACCAGGACCAGGTGGCCCAACCGTTCGCGCACCACCCGGACGACCGCCAAGCCGCGCTGAGGGCACGTCGGGAGAGCCCCGCGCCCCCTGAACCCCTGCCGCGGGCTCATTCCGGCTCCAACGCCTCTTCCAGCGTCGAAACGGGTAACAGTATGGGAGTGAGGCCCGTGAGGCGCAGGATGCGGAGCGTCAGGGGGTGGGTGCAGACCACGGCGAGGCGGGCGCCTCTCGCTGTCGCGCGGCGGTGTGAGCGCACCAGCAGGGCGATGCCGGAGCAGTCGAAGAACGTGGTCCGCGTCAGGTCGATCACCACGGTTGTCGCGGTTCCACCGGTGATGGGGTCGAGGAGCGGGCCCAATCGCTGGTAGGCCAACAGGTCGATCTCGTCGTGCAGTTCGACGACGACCGCGCCGTTGTGGCCGTACAGGCGTGGCTGCTGGTCGGAGTCCTCGAAGGCGAATTCGTTCAGTGCGTCGAGTCGCACGTGTCCCCCCAGTGTCGACGTAGGCCGGATCCTCGCAGGAGCGGGGCGCGTGGGAAGAGCCGGATTCAGGAGGTCACCAGGGGCTGGGGCGCCTGGCGGATCACGCTAGCGGTGGACGGGGCAGCCTGGAGTGAGGGAACGATTCATGCAGGGCGACTGCCACCCGATGGGGTGAAGTGCACGCGAACCACTTGACATGATGTGGCGCCTTTTGGCCCGGGCGATGGCCGCCTCATCAGGGCCTGGTTTCCGTGGCAGGGTGTTGCGGGCAAGCCACAGGGGGCCAACAGAAGAGGGGGAACCGTGATCGTCTGGATCAACGGCGCGTTCGGTGCGGGCAAGACCAGCGCCGCACGGGAACTGATCGAGCTGATCCCGAACAGCACACTCTTCGACCCCGAGGTCATCGGTGGCGGACTGCCCGAACTGCTGCCGCCCAAGCGCCTCGCCGAGGTGAGCGACTTCCAGGATCTGCCGATCTGGCGGCGGCTCGTCGTGGACACCGCGGCGGCCCTGCTCGCCGAGGTCGGTGGCGTCCTCGTGGTGCCCATGACCCTGCTGCGCCAGGACTACCGCGACGAGATCTTCGGCGGGCTCGCCTCGCGCAGGATCGCCGTACGCCACGTCGTCCTGGCCCCGGATGAAACGATCCTGCGCCAACGAATAACCGATCGGCCCGTCCCGGCCGTCCCGGACGGCGAGATACGCGTGCGGCAGTGGGCGTTCGACCACATCGAGCCGTACCGCGCCGCACTCGCGGGCTGGCTCGGCACCGACGCCCACCGCGTCGACACCGGCGCGCTCACTCCCTGCGAGACCGCCGAGCGCATCGCCGACGCCGTACGCACCGGGGCCGCGTCCGTCTGCGACATCGTGCAGACCCCTGAACCCACCGCGGAGACGCTCGCGGCCGGCGTGCTGCTCTTCGACGAGCGGGACCGGGTGCTGCTCGTCGACCCGACGTACAAGGCCGGCTGGGAGTTTCCCGGCGGCGTCGTCGAGCCGGGCGAGGCGCCCGCGCGCGCGGGCGTGCGCGAGGTGGCCGAGGAGACCGGCCTCCAACTCGCCGACGCCCCCCGGCTCCTCGTCGTCGACTGGGAGCCTCCCGCACCGCCCGGCTACGGCGGGATGCGGTTCCTCTTCGACGGCGGGAGCCTCGACAGCAGTGAGACCCGGCAGATGCTCCTGCCCGGACCCGAACTGCGCGACTGCCGCTTCGTCACCGAGGAGGAGGCGGCCCGGCTGCTGCCCCCCGTGCGCTACGAGCGGCTGCGCTGGGCCCTGCGCGCGCGGGAGCGCGGGATCGCCCTGTACCTGGAGGCGGGCGCCCCCGTCGGCCGTCAGTGACCGTCAGCCCCGGGTGTACCCGTCGACGGACGCCCGAGCACGGACGACGCCAAGCTCAGCTCGCCGCGTACTTCTGGAGGAACAGCGCCTCCGCGACCGAGAGCCGCTCCAACTCCTCGGGCGACACGCTCTCGTTGACCGCGTGGATCTGCGCCTCGGGCTCGCTCAGGCCGATCAGCAGGATCTCCGCACGGGGGTACAGCGCCCCGAGGGTGTTGCACAGCGGGATCGAGCCGCCCTGCCCCGCGTACTGCATCTCCTCGCCCGGGTACGCCTCGCCCATCGCCGCCGCCATCGCCGCGTACGCCGGGCTCGTGGTGTCCGCGCTGAACGCCTGGCCCTGCCCGATCTGCTCGGTGGTCAGCTGCGCGCCCCACGGGGTGTGTGCCTCCAGGTGCGCCTGCAGGAGTTTGGTGGCCTGCGCCGCGTCCACGCCCGGCGGCACCCGCAGGCTGATCAGCGCCCGCGCGGCCGCCTGCACGGACGGTGTCGCGCCGACCACGGGCGGGCAGTCGATGCCGATCACGGTGACGGCGGGGCGGGCCCAGATGCGGTCGGCGACCGTGCCCTTGCCGATGAGACCGACACCGTCGAGAACCTTGGCGTCCTTGCGGAAGGTGGCTTCTTCGTACTGAAGTCCGTCCCACACCTCGTCGCTCGTGAGCCCGTCGACCGTCGTCGAGCCGTCATCGGCGCGCAGTGAGTCGAGCACCCGCACCAGCGCCGCGAGCGCGTCCGGGGCCGCGCCGCCGAACTGCCCCGAGTGCAGATTGCCCTCAAGAGTGTCGATACGGACGCGTACGAGGGTCATGCCGCGGAGTGTCGACGTGACCGTCGGCAGGCCCACCCGGAAGTTGCCCGCGTCGCCGATGACGATCGTGTCGGCCGCAAGGAGGCCGGGGTGCTGCTCGGCGTACCGTTCGAGGCCGCCCGTGCCCTGCTCCTCGGAACCCTCGACGATCACCTTGACGCTCACCGGGACGCCGCCGTTCGCCTTCAGGGCGCGCAGCGCGAGCAGATGCATCAGGATGCCGCCCTTGCAGTCGGCGCTGCCGCGGCCGTACCAGCGGCCGTCTCGCTCCGTCAGCTCGAACGGCGGGGTGGCCCACGCCGTCTCGTCGAGCGGCGGCTGCACGTCGTAGTGCGCGTAGAGCAGCACGGTCGGCGCGCCCTCGGGGCCCGGCAGCAGGCCGTACACCGACTGGGTGCCGTCCGGGGTGTCGAGCAGTGCCACGTCCTGGAACCCCTCGGCGCGCAGCGCGTCCGCCACCCAGTTCGCGGCGGCCTCGCTCTCGCTCTTGGGGAACTGATCGAAGTCCGCCACCGACTTGAAGGCCACCAGTTCGGTGAGCTCCGCCTTCGCCTTCGGCATGAGTGAGGCGACGGTCTCGGCGATCGGATTCGGCGACATGGGCACGCTCCTCGTAGGTGCGACGTTGTACGTATGTGGGTGTTGTGATCCTCCCACAGGAGGGTGCCCGAGGTGCCCGCCGTAGGATGCCTTGGAAAGCGCGGCCAACAGCTGGATCGGGAGCGGTAGACCAACGTGAGCAGCGAGAACTCAGCGGACGACGCGCAGTACGTGTGGGACGTCGTCGTGGTGGGAGCAGGGCCCGCGGGGGCGTCGGCGGCCTATGCGGCAGCCGTCGCGGGACGCAGTGTCCTCGTCCTGGAGAAAGCCGAACTGCCCCGGTACAAGACGTGTGGCGGCGGCATCATCGGCCCCTCGCGTGACGCGCTCCCGCCCGGGTTTGAACTGCCCTTCAGGGACCGGGTGCACGCGGTGACGTTCTCCCTGGACGGCAAGTTCACCCGCACCCGCCGCTCGAAGCAGATGCTCTTCGGGCTGATCAACCGCCCCGAGTTCGACCAGCAACTGGTCGAGCACGCGCAGAAGGCGGGCGCGGAGGTGCGCACCGGCGTCACCGTCGCGCGCGTGGAGCAGCACGGCTCCGCGGTGCCCGACCGGCGGACGGTCGCCGTGGTCCTGCAGGGCGGCGAGACGGTGCTCGCCCGCGCGGTCGTCGGAGCCGACGGCAGCGCGAGCCGCATAGGAGCGCATGTCGGCGTGAAGCTCGACCAGGTGGACCTGGGCCTCGAGGCCGAGATCCCGGTGCCGCAGAGCGTCGCCGAGGACTGGGCGGGCCGGGTGCTCATCGACTGGGGCCCGATGCCCGGCAGTTACGGATGGGTGTTCCCCAAGGGCGACACCCTCACCGTCGGCGTCATCTCCGCGCGCGGCGAAGGCTCCGCCACCAAGCGGTATTTGGAGGACTTCATCGCCCGCCTCGGGCTCGCGGGCTTCGAGCCGAGCATCTCCTCCGGCCACCTGACGCGCTGCCGCAGCGACGACTCGCCGCTCTCGCGCGGCCGGGTCGTGGTGTGCGGTGACGCGGCGGGGCTGCTTGAGCCGTGGACCCGTGAAGGCATCTCCTTCGCGCTGCGCTCGGGGCGGCTCGCGGGGGAGTGGGCGGTGCGGATCGGCGAGGCGCACGACGCGGTCGACGCCCGCCGCCAGGCCCTGAACTACGCCTTCGCCATCAAGGCGGGACTCGGCGTCGAGATGAGCGTCGGGCGGCGCATGCTCACGGTCTTCGAGCGCCGTCCGGGCGCGCTGCACGCGGCGATCACCGGGTTCCGGCCCGCGTGGAACGCGTTCGCGAGGATCACCCGTGGCTCGACGACGCTCGGCGAGCTTGTGCGGAACCATCCGCTGGCGGGACGGGCGCTGAGCGCGCTCGACCGGTAGCCGGGGCCCGCTCGCAGCCGGTCGGCCTCACTTCGTGATGGTGACGCGGAAGACGGGGTGGTCGCCGGCGGCCGCCTCGATCTCCGCGTCCGTCGACTTGGCGGTGACGCCCTTGAAGTACTGGTTGACCTCCCAGCCCCACTTCTCCAGATAGCCGCGCAGCAGCGGCAGCTTCTCGGCGTCCGGGACCTCCTCGACCGTGAACGCGCGGACCTTGCGCCCCACGCGCAGCTCGCCGCCGCCTGCGACGCGCATGTTGCGCACCCACTGCGAGTGCCCGCGGGCCGAGACCAGGTACTGAGCACCTTCGTACGTGAACGGGTTGACCGGGATGCGCTGCATCTGCCCGCTCTTGCGGCCGCGCACCGAGAGCTCGGCCGAGCCGGCCAGGCTGATGCCGCGCCGCGCCAGCCAGCCGATCACGCTGTTGAGCCGCACGGCCAGCGGGCTGCCCTTGAGGTAGTAGGGGGTGGGGGAGTCGGGGGTGCCGGGGGTGCCGGGGGTGGGGGACATGGTGACCGCCAAAGTCGGGAGGGGTTCCGAGAGCACTGCTCTCGCTTAAGAGCAGTGTGCACGAGAGTGGTGCTCCATTTCAAGAGCAGTGCTCTCGAAAGTGTGCGGCGCTCTTGAATAGGTGCACTGCTTCCGTTTCAGCGCACTGCTCCAAACTCGTGGCACACTGCCTGTATGAGTAGCGCAACCAGCGGGGCCAGGGCCCGCGCCCGAGTCGAAGTCACCGCCGCCATCAAGGACGAGGCGCGCAGACAGCTGGCTGCCGACGGCGCCGCCAAGCTCTCGCTGCGCGCCGTGGCCCGCGAGCTCGGCATGGTCTCCTCCGCCCTCTACCGCTACTTCCCCAGCCGCGACGACCTCCTGACCGCGCTCATCATCGACGCCTATGACTCCCTCGGCGCCGCTGCCGAGGGCGCACACGCCGAGGTTGCGTCGGCCGAACCCGTGCGGCGCTGGACGGTCGTGTGCGAGGCCGTGCGGTCCTGGGCGCTCGCGCATCCCCACGAGTACGCCCTCATCTACGGCTCGCCCGTCCCGGGCTACAGCGCGCCCGACTCCACGATCGAAGCCGCGGCCCGCGTCGGGCAGTTGCTCATCGGGATCTTGCGCGACGCCCATCAGGGGCGTGGTGTCGCCGCGCGTCCGCTGCCGGGCGGGCTGCGTCCCGAGGCCGAGCGGATCGCAGCCGACCTCGCGCCCGACCTGCCGCCCGCGGTGATCACGGCGATGGTCGCGGCATGGGCCCAGCTGTTCGGGCTTGTGGGCTTCGAGGTGTTCGGGCAGTTCAACCGCGTCGTCGAGGACCGTTCGGCGTTCTTCTCGTACGCGGTCACTCAACTTGCGCACGGAGTAGGGCTGTTGGAGCAGAAGTAACTCTCGGTCAGGTGGGTGCGCCTCACGCCGCCGCCCGCGATCCGGCGCCGCGCCTCCGCGAAGGCGAGCAGCGCGTCCGAGGAGCGGCCGGGCTCCACCGGCGTTTCGGCCTGCACGAAGGTACGGAGGGCGGCAAGGCCCCCGAGGTACTCCAGCGGGAGTACGCGTGATCGCCACGTCCGGCTGACGCCCGCCGCCCACCGCGCGGTCTAGCGTTGCCGTCATGGATGAGCAGCGCGAACACAGGCGCGGCGGTCCGCCCCTGCCCTGGGGCGGACCGTCGGTGTGGCGGCATGGGCCGCCCTGGTGGAACCAGCGGGACGAAGAGGGGAACGTCAGCAGGCTGCCGTGGCTGACGACGCTGGCGATCACTGTGTTCGTGCAGGTCGGCTCGAAGTACGCGTCGGAGGGCCAGCTCGACCGGGAGGACCTGAACATCCCGGCCCGGCTGCTCCTGCTCGCGGGCACGCTCTCGCTCCTGCTGCGCCACCGCTACCCGGTCCCTGTCGCGTACTTCACGGCCGGGGCCGCGCTGGTCTACCTCGGGGCCGGGTACGCGTACGGCCCCGTCCTGATCACCGTCGCCGTCGGCTGCTTCGCCGCGGTCGTCGCCGGGCACCGGCGCGCGGCGTGGGGCGCCGTCGCGATGCTGTGGGCGGGGCATCTGCTTGTCGCGCACTGGCTCTACCGCTGGCTGCCGCCGGACGGCGACGGCGCACGGACGTGGGGCCAGGAAACCGTCGTCGCCGTCTGGGTCGTCGCCATCATCGCCGTGTCCGAACTGGCCCGCGTACGCCGTGAGCAGTGGATGAAGGAGCGTGCGGAGCGCGCCCAGGCCGCCAAGCGGCGGGCCGACGAGGAGCGCCTGCGCATGGCGCGCGAGCTGCACGACGTCCTCGCGCACAGCATCTCCGTGATCAACGTCCAGGCGGGCGTCGGCCTCGCGCTGCTCGACTCCGATCCCGAGCAGGCCCGCACCGCCCTGACCACGATCAAGGCCGCGAGCAAGGAGGCGCTGGGGGAGGTCCGCCAGGTCCTTGACACCCTGCGGACGCCCGGTGACGCGCCCCGCGCACCGGCTCCGGGGCTCGACCGGCTGCCCGAGCTCGTGCAGCAGGCCGCCAGTACGGGACTCACCGTCGATGTCGACACCAAGGGGACCGGCAGGAAGCTGGCGCCGGGCGTCGACCTCGCCGCCTTCCGCATCGTCCAGGAGGCCCTGACGAACGTCGTACGGCACTCCGGGTCGCGGCACGCGCGCGTCCTCCTGCGGTACGACGCCGCGGCGCTCACCCTGCGCGTGGACGACGACGGCCCCGCCACCGGCGCCGACGCGGGCGGCAGCGGCAACGGTCTTGCCGGGATGCGCGAGCGCGCTGCGGCCCTGAATGGCACGATCGAGGCGGGCTCGCGCCCGGACGGGGGATTCCGGGTCACCGCCGTACTGCCCACCCGCACGGCAACTCAGGAGGATCAGTGATCCGCGTACTGCTCGCCGATGACCAGTCGTTGGTCAGGGCCGGTTTCAAGGCACTGCTCGGCGCCCAGCGGGACATCGAGGTCGCGGGAGAGGCGGCGGACGGCGAGGAGGCGGTGCGCATGGTGCGTGAACTGCGCCCCGACGTCGTCCTGATGGACATTCGCATGCCGCTGCTCGACGGGCTCGCCGCGACCCGGAAGATCACCGAAGAGCCGGACCTGAACGACGTCAAGGTGGTCATGCTCACCACCTTCGAGCTGGACGAGTACGTCTTCGAGGCGCTCCGCTCCGGGGCCTCGGGCTTCCTGGTCAAGGACACCGAGCCCGAGGAGCTGTTGCGGGCCGTCCGCGCGGTGGTCGACGGCGACGCGCTGCTCTCGCCCGGTGTGACCCGCCGCCTCATCGCCGAGTTCGCGGCCCGCTCCAAGGAGCCCGCGGGCACCTCGCCCCTCGGTGAACTCACCGAGCGGGAGCGGGAGGTGATGGCGCTGGTCGGCATCGGTCTGTCGAACGAGGAGATCGCGCGCCGTCTCGTCGTCAGCCCGCTCACCGCGAAGACGCACGTCAGCCGGACCATGGTGAAGCTGGGCGCCCGCGACCGTGCCCAACTGGTCGTCCTGGCCTACGAGTCCGGTCTGGTCCGCCCCGGTTGGCTCGGCTGACGCGTCGCGCGCCGGTGGCGTACGAGGATCGTCACCAGGGACGCGACGAATACGACGGCCCCTGCGATCACGCCGGCGCGGACCAGTGTGCCCTCGCTGGGTGACGTCACGCCGAAGAAGAACGCCGGTGATGCCACGGCCAGCATCGTGGCGCCCGCGAGGGACGTCGCGGCGAAGAGTGCGAAGCCGATCTCTACAGTGTCCGCGTCGCGCTCGGCCTGTGTCCTTCGCCCCATTCTCAGAGTGTGCGGTGCGCGCTCCCGGCGGGCAAGCGACTGCGCGCCGGGAGCGGCCTGTTGAGGGAGCGGTCAGTCGCGGACGGCCACCGGCTCCCGCTCCGCCGCGTCCTGGGGCGCCGACTTCGTGACGACGACGGTCTCCCGCGTACGCCGCGTCCGTATGCCGGTGAGGGTGATGAGCAGCCCCGCGACCGCGATGGCCGTGACCACGATCAGACCGGGCCGGTAACTGTCGAGCACGGCCTGCGGCGAGGCATCGGCGCCGTGCGAGGCCGCGGTGATCACGGCGGTGACGACGGCGAGGAAGATCGCGCCGCCCACCTGGATCGAGGTGTTCAGGAGGCCCGACACCATGCCCTGTTCGTCGTCGTCCACGCCGTTGGTGGCCTGGATGTTGAGCGAGGGGAAGACCAGGGCGCACGCGAAGCCCAGCAGGATCATGGACGGCAGGACCATGGAGGCGTACGAAGGGGTGAGGCTGACGCGCAGGAACAGCGTGTACGAGGCGACCAGCAGGACGAAGCCCGCCACGATGACCCGCGGCGTGCCGAACCGGTCGATCACCGAGCCGACCTTCGTGGACGAGAGCGCGACCAGGGCGCCCGCGGGCAGGAAGGCGAGCGCGGTCTCCAGGGCCGACCAGCCGAGGAGCGTCTGGAAGTACTGCGTGGCGAGGAACTGGAAGGAGACGTAGCCGCCGAAGAACGTCATCGCGCCGATCTGCGCCCGGAGCTGGGATCCCGAGCGCAGGACGCCCAGGCGGATCAGCGGGCTCGCGGTGCGCAGTTCGATGCGTACGAAGACGGCGAGCAGCACGGCCGCGGCGAGGAACGACAGGAGGGTGCGGGCCGACGCCCAGCCGGCCTCCGGCGCTTCGACGACGGTGAAGACGAGCAGCAGCATCGCCGCCGTGCCGGTGACGGCGCCCGGCACGTCGTAGCCGCCGACGTTCTTCTCGCGGGCGCTGCGCGGGATCAGCTTGAGTCCGGCGATCAGCGCGATGACGGCGATGGGCGCGGGAAGCAGCATCGTCAGGCGCCAGCTGGCCTCGGTGAGCAGCCCGGAGAGGACGAGGCCCATGGAGAAGCCGGTGGCGGCGCAGGTGGTGTAGATGGTGAGCGCGCGGTTGCGGACCGGGCCCTCGGCGAACGTCGTGGTGATGATGGAGAGGCCGGCGGGCGCGGTGAACGCGGCGCTCAGTCCCTTGATGAAGCGGCTGGCGATGAGCAGCGGCCCGGAGTCGACGAATCCGCCGAGCAGCGAGGCGAGCGCGAAGACGGCCAGTGCGATCAGGAAGACGCGCCGCCTGCCGAGCAGGTCGGCGGCCCGTCCGCCCAGGAGCAGGAGGCCGCCGTAGCCGAGGATGTAGCCGCTGACGACCCACTGCAGGGTCGAGGTGGAGAGGTTCAGTTCGGAGCCGATGGAGGGCAGGGCGACGCCGACCATCGATACGTCGAGTGCGTCGAGGAACATCGCGGCGCAGAGCACGAGCAGAGTGCCCCACAGACGCGGGGACCAGCGCTCCGGGGACGCGGAGACAGCTGTGAGCGGAGAAGTCATGCGGAGCACAGTACATGCGCATGCATTGAGTGCAAGTGCATTTAATTCCGATGCAACAAAGGGGTGTTTTCTGCTAACGTGCGATGTCATGGCGGCGAAGAAGGCCGAGCAAGGGCTCGTGGACCAATGGCGCGACATCCTCGCGGTGCACGCACGCACCCTGTGCGAACTCGATCGAGCCCTGCATGAGCACGGCCTCGGGGCGAGCGACTTCGAAGTCCTCGACGTGCTGTCCGAGGGCGTCGCGGAGGACGGCGACTGCGCCTACCGCGTGCAGGACATCGCGGGCCGGGTGCATCTGAGCCAGAGCGCGCTGTCCCGCCTCATCGGCCGCCTCGAGAAGGACGGCCTCGTGGAGCGCGCCATGTGCAGCGAGGACCGGCGCGGGGTGCGGGTCGTACTCACCGACAAGGGGCGCGAACTGCACGCGGAGGTGCGGCCGCTGCAGCGCGCGGTCCTCGGCCGGATGCTGGCGGAACCCGGCTCCAAGTAGCCCTGGCCCTCACACGCCGGACGTCTCGCTCCACAGGGCGCTCAGCGTGGTGTCGCCGCTGACATGCGGGATCGGCGCGCGGTTCCACAGCGCGAGGTAGAGGTGCTCCGCCGGACCCGACACCTCGCAGTCGGCCCGCCCGTCGTCGCCCCGCTCCGTGACGGGCGGTTCCTGGGACAGGCGGACGGTCCACACGGCGTCCGCACCCGCGTCCGTCGCCCGCATGCGCAGGACCCGCGGCTCCGGGGTGCGCACCCTGCTGCGCGAGCGCGCGTGGAAGCCGCGCAGCAGCTCGTCGATCCCGTCCGCCGCGAACTCCGTACCGATCGGGGACGGCGCACCCCCGAGCGCGGACTCGGCGTCGACGCGGTGGATCGTCGTCTCGTTCGCCTGCCGCCGCGCCCAGAAGGCGAGCGGGGACGGCGCGGGCAGGAACGCCCAGCACTGGATGTCGGGCGCGGCGGCACGCAGCGTGGCGACCAGGTCGGCGTGCGCCTGCCGGTACCAGTCGAGCAGGGCGGCGCCGTCCAGGTCCGGCGGGTCACCGATGGGCCGCGGTGATGTGTGGCCGTCGGCGACGAAGGCCGCGGCCCAGCGGTGCACCGCTCCCGTGTGGCGCAGCAGATCGCGCACCGTCCAGCCGGGGCAGGTGGCCACCTTGGCGTCCGTCCCGGCCGCTTCGGCTGCGCGGGCCAGCAACTTGCCTTCCGCGTCCAGAACTTGAAGGTGCTCGGAGATCTCCATGTGGGGGATTGTGCCGGATGGGGTGCGCTGATCGCGCGGCGGGCGGCGGGCGGCAGACGGGCTGGGCTCTCCGACGGCGGGTTGTCGCGACCGGATGTTGGTTAGGGTGGCAAGCAGACCGCGCAGCCCGTACATCTGACGATCACGGCCATGTCGGCGGGCGGCAGCGGGCAGTTCTCGGAGGCGCGACATCGCGGTAGCGGCGGGTGACATGGCGTCAACAGCCCTGACGGGAGGGGGAGTTACATCGCATTCGCCGGATGGTCTGCGACGGTGTGCGGGCTCTTCCCCGTCTCGGTCATGAACGGGTTGTTCGTTTCCGATCTGCCGGACGCGGTGGGCGGGTGACCGGCCGGTCGGCGCCCGCGGTGCTGCCACCGTCACTGCGCGCGTGGCTCGGGCTGATCGCGGCCCTCTCCACGCTGATGGTCGTCGGACTCGGGGTCATGTACGCCGGCCACAGCGAGCCCGGCAGGGTGGACAGGTGGGTCATCCAGCCGACGGCGGACAGTGTGCGGCCGCCGTGGCGGAGCGTCGCTCTGGCCACGGACTTCCTGGGGGAGCCCGCCGGAGCCGCGATGCTGGTCGTGGCCGCCGTGACGGGCTGCCTGCTGCTTCGGCGACCTCGCGCGGCGGTGCTCGTAGTAGTCGCCGTCGGCATGACCGTGGGGACGGCGAAACTGCTCAAGTCGCTGGTGGGACGCACCATCCACGGCGACGGCAACCTGTCCTATCCGAGCGGGCACACCGCCTTCCTCACCGCGCTCGCCCTCGTGGTGGCGCTGCTCGCGACCGGTCGGCTCGGCCTCGGCAGGACGGCCGGGACGTTACTCGTGCTCGCCGCGGCGCTGGTCGCGGGCGCCGCCATGGGCTGGGCGCAGGTCGCTCTGGGCGCGCACTACCCGACCGACGTCCTCGGCGGCTGGTGCACCGCGCTGGCGGTGACACCGGCGACCGCGTGGCTGGTGGACCGGGTGGCCGACCGGCGCGAGCGTCTCTGACGTCACATCACGCCACGCCACCTCACGCCAAGCGACGGAACACGGGCTTCACCGGCCGCCCGGCCAGCCAGGGGGTGGGGTCGGCGGCGTCCAGTGCCTTCCGGTACACCGCACATGCCTGGGCCACCACATCGACGGTGTGGTCGATGTCGGCGTCGCTGAGCGCGCTGCTCACCACGAACGACGGGGCAAGGACACCACCCAGGAGGAGTTGGCGCAGGAACAGGGTGCGGAACTGCTGCGACGGCTGCCGGTTCTCGTCGAGGGTGGCGAAGACCAGGTTGCTGGCCCGGCCCCGGACGACGATGTGGTCGCCGACGCCCACGCCGGCCGCGGCGTCGCGGACACCGGCGGCCAACCGCTCGCCGAGGGCGTGCAGTTGCGCGGTGATGCCCTCCTCGGCGTAGGTGGTCTGCACGGCCATCGCGGCTGCCAGGGAGTGCGTTTCCGCACCGTGCGTGGTCGACAGCAGGAACACCCGCTCGCCGGAGTGGCGAAGGCCGCCCCGCTCCATCAGGTCGCGGCGCCCGGCAAGCGCGGAGACGGCGCACCCGTTGCCCAGCGCCTTGCCGAACGTGGAGAGGTCGGGGACGACGCCGTACAGGCCCTGGGCGCCCGCCTCGGACCAGCGGAAGCCGGTGATCATCTCGTCGAAGATCAGTACACAGCCGTGCCGGTCGGCCAGTTCGCGCAGGCCCGCGAGGTAACCGGGCGGCGGTTCGGTGTGCCCTGCGGGTTCGAGGATCAGGCAGGCGACCTCGTCCTGGTACCGGGTGAGCAGCTGCTCCGTGGCGGCCAAGTCCCCGTAGGGGAACGCCACGGTGAGCTCGGTGGTCGACGGCGGAATACCGGCGGACATCGGCGTGGTGCCGATGAACCAGTCGTCGACGGAGAAGAACGGATGGTCGCCGCAGATGGCCACCCGCGGGCGGCCGGTGACGGCGCGGGCGAGGCGCACCGCCGCGGTGGTGGCGTCGGAGCCGTTCTTCGCGAACTTCACCATCTCGGCGGTCGGCACCGTGGCCAGGAAGCGTTCCGCGGCCTCGACCTCCACGATGGACGGCCGGACGAAGTTGCTGCCGCGGTCGAGTTCCCGCCGTACCGCTTCGAGCACACGTGGGTGGGCGTGGCCGAGGCTGACCGAGCGCAGGCCGGAGCCGTACTCGATGTAGCGGTTGCCGTCGATGTCCCACACGTGGGCACCCTGGCCGTGGCTGATGACCGGGGCCAGGTTCTCGGGGTACTGGTCGTCGCCCTTGGCGTACGTGTGCGCGCCCCCGGGGATCATGGCGTGCAGCCGCTCGTTCGCAAGGCGTGACCGGGGGAGGAGGAACTCTTCGGTGTCCACGCTGATTTCAGCTCTCTTTCTGCTTCAGGGCCTCGGCGAGGCTCGGCGCCTCCCGGTCCCGCCGGGACATCGATGTGACCGGCAGCGGCCAGGGAATGGCGAGCTCCGGGTCGTCGAAGGCGATCGTCACGTCCTCGGCCGGATCGTGCGAGCGGTCGATCCGGTACGAGGTGTCGGCGGTCTCGGTCAGCGCCTGGAAGCCGTGCGCGCACCCCGCCGGGATGTACAGGGTCACCTGCGTCTCGCCGGACAGCTCGAAGGAGGCCACGTTGCGGTAGGTCGGCGAGTCCGCCCGCAGGTCCACGACGACGTCGAAGATCCTCCCGTACGAGCACCGCACCAGCTTGGCCTCGCCTGCGCCGGAGCGCAGGTGCAGGCCGCGCAGCACGCCCCGGACCGAGCGGGACAGGCTGTCCTGGACGAAGGCGCCCGGGTCGAGGCCCACCGAGCGGACCACGTCGGTGTCGAAGGTGCGGCAGAAGAAGCCGCGTTCGTCGGCGTACGGCGTCGGCTCGAAGAGGTACGCGCCGGCGATCTCCGGGACTTCGGTCGCTTTCATGGAGCCTTCCGCGAGGTGTGGGGGTGGTCGGCCGCCGGAAAGAGGGCCGTGGTCAAGGCGGTGAACTGGTCCTCGAGTTGGCGGGCGGCGACATGGTTCCGCTCGGTGAGGGTCTGCCGCAGTTCCGCTGAGTGCTTCTCCAGGGACCGGAACTGTTCGAGCAGCCGGTCGGCGTCGACCTCGCGAGCCGGGTGGCAGTACGCGGCAAGACCCATCCGATCCATGAGCGCGTCGCTCTTCGCCGCATAGCTGAGCGCGAGCGTCGGCGTGCCGGCCTTCAGCGCGCAGATCAGGTTGTGGTACCGGGTGGCCACCACGGTGTCGGCAGCCGCCGTCTCTTTCATCAGGTCGGCGAGCGAGGCCGCGTCGGCGGTGGTGACCAGCGGCGAGTCCACCGCATCGAGGATCGCGGCGGCCACCGGCGCGTCGCACGCGTCGCCGGTGAGCAGCCGGACCGGCCTGCCGTCCTCGACCAGCGTGCGGACGAAGCGAGTTGTCCCGTCGAGGTAGCGCCGGTGGATCTCCCCGGCCCTGGCGCGGTCGTCGTCGCCGCCGTGGAAGTCCATGACGCCGACGCAGACAAGCCCTGAGGGTGCGCTCGCCCCCGGCGCCGGCAGGGCGAAGGCGAGGTCCGGGTAGACCTCGTCGCGCGCGGTGTCCACGCCCATCGCCCGCATCGCGTCGCGGGACTGGGCGTCCCGGTACGAGCGGTACGCGGCAAGGCGTGCCGACCAGCGGATCAGGGTTCGGGTGGACCGGTTGCCGATCTCGGCGGCGCCGACGCCGACCAGCGCGACCCGAGTGCCGAACAGCCGGCCGGACGCGCAGAGCAGGAACAGCGAGTACGGGAAGCCCCACGGCCGCAGCGGCAGCGTGGCCTCCAGGACGCCCATGCCGGGCACGATCACCACGTCGTGCCGGCGCACCCAGGCTGCGGTACGGAAGGCATCGACGAGTTTGCCCAGCCCCTTGCCCGCGACCGCGCCCGCACGCGACGCGGTCCGATACTCCCCGCGGTACCAGTGCAGCCGCGTCGCGGGGATCCGGTACCGGGCCGCGACGACCTCGGGTCCGCCGCACAGCGCGTCCACGAACGCCGTCGGGTGCTCGGCCCGGAGGTACCCGAGCACGGCTTCGAGTGACCCGTCGTTGCCGAGGTTGCCGGAGCCGAGCAGGCCGAACACCCCGACACGCGTTGAGGATGTGCCGTCCCCGGACGTCATGCCCGCCGCCCCTCACGGCCTGCGACGAGGGCGTCGATGGAGACAGTGGGCAGGTCCGCGTCGACCGGGGCGCGGTCCTCTACCCGCTCGCCGGCGCCAGGCCGGACCCGGCCGGCCATCCATGCGCCCAGGTGGCGGTAGCACGCGCGCCGGTCGGCCGGGGACAACGGCGCCCGCCGGATCGCCGAGACGAAGCCCCAGACGTACTCGGCGAGCAGCCGGGGCGTCGGGTGCAGCGGGCCCGCTCGGCGCGGGTCCAGGTTGACGCACCGGGAGCGCTTGGAAGGGTTCGCCCGCTCGGCGCGGGTGGGGTGGTCGCGGCGGAAGTACAGCAGCTCCGGCACCTGGTGGAAGGGCCCATGCAGGGTGATCTCGGCGACGAACGTGCGGTCCGCGTGGTGGTAGCTGTCGTGCGGCTTCACCCGGCGCAGCACGTCGGCCCGCATCACGCCGTAGAAGTCGTCGCCACCGGGCTCGAGGAGCAGACTGCGGAAGCGCTCCGGCGGGCGCGGCGAGTCGGTGGCGAGCCCGTACTCGTACGGGACCTTCATCTTGCCGTCGCCGTCGATGACCGCCTGGCCGGAGTGCGCGAGGACCACGTCCGGCCGCTCGTCAAGGGCCTCCACGCAGCGCCGCAGCAGGTCCCGGGCGTACAGGTCGTCGTGCGAGGCCCACTTGAACAGCTCGCCGCGGCACTCGGTGAACACGTAGTTGTGGTTCGGCGCGGCGCCGATGTTGCGTGGCAGCCGGATGTACCGGATGCGCGAGTCCCGCGCGGCGTACCGGCGGCAGATGTCCTGGGTCCCGTCGGTCGATGCGTTGTCGGAGACGACCAGCTCGAAGTCCTCGTAGGTCTGGCCGAGCAGGGCGTCGAGCGCCTCGGTGAGGTACTCATCGCCGTTGTAGACGGGCAGGCCGATACTCAGCCTGGGTTGCGCGGTCATGATGTCCTCACTTCGGGGATGGGGTTGTGGTGGCGCTCGCGCAGGGCGGACCGCAGCTGCAGCCACCACACGGCCGAGCTGCTCAACGTCGCGGCGGCGACGCCCCAGGCCGAGCCGACCGTGCCGGCCACGGCCGCCCCGCCGAGCCCGCCGATGACGTAACAGGCGGAGGCGATCAGCTGACTGCGCAGGCTGCGCCGGGCCGCGGCGAGCGCGCGAAGCCCGGCTGCCGCGCCGGTG
>NZ_BAAAUG010000209.1:0-2445 GCF_039533825.1 Streptomyces rectiviolaceus | reverse complement strand
GCTGCTGCCGCTGATCGGCGCGTGCCTCGCGAAGACCCCGGGCGCCAGGCCCGCCCCGCGCACCGTCGCCCGCATGGCGGGGCTTCCGCTGCCGGGCAGCAGGCGCAGGGCGTTCACCGTGGCGGGCACGCTGCTCGCCGTGGCGGGGGTGGTGACGGGGCTGCTGCTCGTGCCGGGCGAGGAGGGCGGGGCCGGGGGTTCGGGCGGCTCCGCGGGCGGCGCCCTGCCCGAGGGCGACAAGATTCCGGAGCGGCCGGGCAAGGTGACCGAGGCCCTGGGTCCGCGCGAGATGCGGCCCCTCGGCGACCCTGCGAGCCCGCTCGGGGACGTACCCCTGGACGGTGTCTGGTCACAGGAGTGGGCGCGGCGCCCGAAGCCGCCGACCGCCGGAGAGGGCAGCAACACGCCGAAGGGGCGGCAGCAGCTGGTCGGCGTCTGGCTCACGGACAAGGCCCTGATCCGGGCCAACGAGGACGGAGTACGCGCCTTCGAACCGGTCACCGGGAAGGTCCTGTGGACCGCGAAGCCGCCGAAACGGGGGCTCAAGCCGTGCGCGATGGCGCGGACGGCCACCGAGGACGGCAGCCGCGGCGCCGTCGTCTACGGCCCCGACCCCGACTTCAAGAAGGGCTGCGACCAGCTTGCCGTGCTCGACCTGACGAACGGCGACACCGCCTGGTCGAAGTCCCTGACGGTGAAGAATCCGCCGTCGCCCAAGGCCTGGACACGGATCGGCATCGCGGGCGGGAACGTGGTCGTCCTGACCGCCGCTGACGAGGCCGGATACGCGGTCGACGACGGTGAGCGGCGGTGGCGGCGCCCTTACTTCGCCAAGGGCTGCGTACTCCAGGACGCCCTGGTGGGCCGGGCGACCGTCGTCGAGTCGGCCTCCTGCGGAGCGGACACCCGACGCCGCGTCCGCGTACGGGAGATCGACGCGAGGGACGGTTCGGTGCGCTGGGTCACCCAGCTGCCCGATGACGTGACGGGGATGACGCTCGCCACGGCGGAGCCGGTCTCGGCGATGCTCTTCGTCGAGGACTCCAAGGACCTGCCCCTGCAGACCTTCGACGCCAAGGGCCGCCCGGGAAAGCCGCTCGCCGGCAAGCAGCCCTTCGGGACCGTCACCACCAGCGGTTTCGGGTCCGCGCACGCCGGGCCGAAGGGCTGGCGTGACGTAGTCGTCACCCCGTACTACAACAAGGAGGACTTCGGGGTGCTCGCCGTCGACGCGGCCACCGGGGCGGTCCGCTGGCGGCGTCCCCACACCGACGGGACGAGCGCCATGATTCTCGGCGTGGACGACGGCGGGGTGCTCGTGGTCGACGGGGACAAGACCGAGGGGTTCAGCCGCGAGGCCCGGCTCCAGCGGCTCGGCCTGGACGACGGGGACGTCACTTCCGGGGGCACGATCGGGAAGGCCCGTGACTTCGGCAGCGGGGCGACGGTCGTGGTCCACGGCGGCCGGGCCGCCGTGTTCAGCATCCTCGACGAGACCGAGGGCCCGCTCGTCATCGGCAGCACGGAATGAGCGGCCCCGCGAACGAACCTGCCAACGGCCCCGCAGGGGGCGGACGTTGGGTCGGCGGCTATGAGCTGACGCGGCGGCTCGGCTCCGGCGGCATGGGCGAGGTGTTCCTGGGGCGGGACCGCGAGGGGCGGCAGGCCGCGGTCAAGCTCGTACACGCCGAACTGGCCGACGACCCCGAGTTCCGGGCCCGCTTCCGGCAGGAAGTCCTCGCCGCGGAACGGGTGTTGAGCTTCTTCACCGTGCCGGTGGTGGGCGCCGACCCGGAGGGCGATCCGCCGTGGCTCGCCACGAGTTACGTGTCAGGGCCCTCGCTCGGCGCGGCCGTCGCGCGGGGCGGGCCGCTGCCGCACGACCGGCTCTGCTCGCTGGCCGCCGCGCTCGGCGAGGCGCTCGTCGTCATCCATGGCGCGGGCATCGTGCACCGCGACCTCAAGCCGTCGAACGTCCTGCTCGCCGACGACGGGCCGCGCGTCATCGACTTCGGCATCGCACGCGCCGCCGACGCCACCGCACTGACCGGTACGGGCATGATGATCGGCACCTTCGGATACGCGTCGCCCGAGCAACTCACCGGCTCCGCACCGGTGGAAGCCGCGTCCGACGTGTTCTCGCTGGGCGCTGTGCTGCTGTTCGCGGCCACCGGGCGGCATCCGTTCGGCGAAGGCCCCGGCGCCACGATCGCGTACCGGACCGTGCACGAGGACGCGGACACGGCCGGTGTCACCGGGCCGCTCCTGACCCTCGTACAAGGCTGTCTGTCGAAGGAAGCCGGGCATCGGCCCACGCCCCGCGAGGTGATCGCCGCCGCGCGGGCCGCGCAGTCCACCGTCGCGCCACAGGACGGATCCGCCGAGCCGACCTCGTACCGCCTGGCGCCGCCCCCGCCTCCGCCCGCTCCCCCGCCGCCCGCGAGG
>NZ_BAAAUG010000208.1:0-61312 GCF_039533825.1 Streptomyces rectiviolaceus | reverse complement strand
GACTTTCCGTACGCGCTCGCGCCCGCCGGGGCGGCCGTCCTCGCCTTCGCCGCCGTACTGACGGTCCTGGACGGCGGCATCCTGGCCACCGCGGAGCGCGTGCCGGTGCGGGCCGCGTGGCGGGGGCTCTTCCTGCGGTCGTTCGCGCCGGTCGCGGTGCACGGTCTCGCCGGTCTGATGATGGCGGTGCTGTGGCGCAGTCCGTACGGGCCGCTCGCCGCGCTCCTCGTGCTGCTTCCGATGGGGGTCTCCTGCTGGGTCTTCGCGCAGTACCACCGCGAGCGGGCCGCCCACCAGGCCACGATCCGGGCGCTCGTGCAGGCCGTCGACATCAAGGACCGGTACACCCGCGGGCACAGCGAGCGCGTGGGGCGGGCCTCCGTGATGATCGCGCGGGAGCTGGGGATGGCGGACGAGAGGGTGGAGAGCCTGCGGTTCGCGGGGATCCTGCACGACGTCGGCAAACTCGGCGTACCGACCCGGCTGCTGCGCAAGGACGGGCCGCTGACCCCTCAGGAGCGGCGGGTCATCGAGCTGCATCCCGAGTACGGGCACGAGATGGTGCGGGGGATCGGCTTCCTCGGAGAGGCGCGGGCGGCGATCCTGCACCATCACGAGCGGATCGACGGGAGCGGGTATCCGTACGGGCTCGTGGGGCGGCAGATCCCGGAGTTCGCGCGGGTGGTGGCGGTCGCGGACGCGTTCGACGCCATGACGTCTACGCGGTCCTATCGGCGAGGGAGGCCTGTCGAGGCCGCGCTCGCCGAGCTGTCCCGGTGCGCGGGGGCGCAGTTCGATCCCGACATGGTTGCCGCGTTGCAGCGGGCGCTGGAGCGGCACGGGTGGCACCCGGCGGTCACCTCGGACACCGCCGGGGTGCCCGTCCCCCGGCAGGGGGCTTCCGGTGTTCCCACCGGCCCGGGGGCGGGAGCGCGGTGAGCGCCTCTTTGTCGGGACCCGGCAGCGAGGGTTGTGCCCACCCGTTCCGCCGTGCGGAACGCCTGCCCACAACCGTGGCGACTCTTGTCTACGGCTCTGCCGGGATTCTCACCCTCCTCGGGCTCGGCTGGACCCTCTGGCACGGGGTGACCGAAGGGGGGATCGCGCTTGCCTTCGGGGGGCTCGTTGCCGTGGGGGAGTTGGCTCGGTGGGGTGCCGGGGGGAGTGATCGGGAGCCCGCGCCGCTCGGGGCGGCGGGCGCGCTCGCTTACGCGCTGCTCGGGGAGGTCGGGGGGCGGCCCACGCACCACGGCGTGCTGCAGGTCATCGCCGTCGTGGTCGCCGCCGCGCTAGTCGGGGCCGTGCCGCACGTGGCGCTCGGCAAGGGGCCCGCCCTCGACCATGTGGCGCGGCGCGTGCTGACCGTCGGCTTCGCTGCCGCGTGCTTCCAACCGCTCTACAACGCGGGCAAGTTGGAGGAGCGGGTGGGGCAGGGGCCCGCCTTCGCCGTCGTCATCGTCGCGCTGATCGTCCTGACCGCCCTGTGCGACGCCGTGCTCGCCGCGGCCATGGCCCACGCGCGTACCCGCTGGCCCTTCGGACCGCTCCTGCGCGACGAGCTGCGGGCCATGCTCGGCATCGGGTCCGCCGTGTGCGCGACGGGGGCCGTCATGGCGCTCGCGGTCGCCGTGGCGGGGCTCTGGGCGCTGCCGGTGTTCAGCCTGCCGCTGCTCCTGACCCAGCTGTCGTTCGGGCGGTACGCGGCGGTGCGGACCACCTACCGGCAGACCATCACCTCGCTCGCCCGGTCGACCGAGATCGCCGGGTACACCCCGCAGGGCCACGCCCGCCGCGTCGCCGCGCTCAGCAGGGCCGTCGGGCGTGATCTCGGCCTCTCGGAGCCGGACCTCGCCGTCCTGGAGTACGCGGCCCTGATGCACGACATCGGGCAGCTCTCCCTCCTGGACCCCGTGCCCGCGGGCGCCACCGCCGGGCTGCCGGACGCGGAACAGCGCCGCATCGCCCTGCTCGGCGGCGCCGTCGTGCGTCAGACGGGGGTGAACGGCGACGTCGCCGTGGTCGTGGAGCGGCAGGCGGATCCGTATCGCGATCAGCCGCTCACCGCCCGTATCGTGCGGGCCGCCAACGCGTACGACGAGATGGCCAGGGGAGAAGGCCCCACAGGCCCTCTCAACGCCCTGGAGCGGCTGCGTCTGGGCACCGGACGTGACTACCAGCCCGAAGTCGTGGAAGCCCTGGCCCGGGTGCTTTCACGGGGCGGCCATAGCTTGCCGCCGGTTGGGTAACCCATGGGTAATGAGCGGCCGTCCGACCGTACGTGGTTGGATGCGAAGAGGGCCCTCAGGGCACATCGGAACGCAGGACTCAAGTACCGGCAGGCGGGAATCGTGAGGATCTTCGGCAAGGGACGGCACCGGCCCTCCGCCTCATGGCGGCAGGCCACCGACCGCGCCTTCACGCTGATCGGCGACGGGCGGTACGAGGACGCGGGCGCGCTCCTTACCCGCGCGGCGGACCTGGAGCCGTGGCTCTCGGAGTCCTGGTTCAACCTCGCGCTGCTCCACAAGTTCCGGCACGACTGGGAGCAGGCACGGGCCGCGGGCCTGCGGGCCGTCGCGCTGCTCGACCGGTCGCAGGGCGCCCCCGACTGGTGGAACGTGGGGATCGCCGCCACCGCCCTGCAGGACTGGCCCCTTGCCCGGCGCGCCTGGCAGGCGTACGGCCTGCGCGTCCCGGGCGGTGTGGCCGCGTCCGGGGAGCCCACCGGCATGGACCTCGGCAGCGCCGCCGTGCGGCTCTCGCCCGAGGGCGAGGCCGAGGTCGTGTGGGGGCGCAGGCTCGACCCCGCCCGGATCGAGGTGCTCTCCATCCCGCTGCCCTCCTCGGGGCGCCGCTGGGGCGAGGTCGTGCTGCACGACGGCGTCCCGCACGGCGAGCGGACGACGGGGGCGGGGGACTCGTACCCCGTCTTCGACGAGATCGAGCTGTGGGCGCCCTCACCGGTCCCCACCTGGGTGGTTCTCCTGGAGGCCGCCACCGAGGACGACCGTGACGCCTTGGAGAAGCTCGCCGCCGACGCGGGCTTCGCCGCCGAGGACTGGTCGTCGTCCGTCCGGCTGCTCTGCCGCATGTGTTCCGAGAGCCGCATGCCGAGCGACGAGGGCGACGGCGAGCACCTGGACCCGCACGACCACAGTGAACCTGGCCACCCCGGGCCGCTCGGCCACCGCAGCCCCGGCGCCCTGTGGGTGCCCGAGCGCGAGTGCGGCATCGCGGCGCCCGCCGCCCTGGTGCGCGGGCTGCTCGACGGCTGGGTCGCGGACAGCCCGGACTCCCGTGACTGGCGGGATCTGGAAGAGGTCTGCTGACTCCTGGCCGTAGGCTGTACCGGCACTATCTCTTGTGGGTTCCCAGGAAGGCGTACGTCGGACAATGGCGCAGGACACTGAGCAGCAGGCCTCGGGCGGGGTCCTCCCCGTAGACGACGAGGGCTTCGTCATCGACACGGAGGACTGCGAGGAGCGGGAGACGGCCTACCGCGAGCGCGGTACGTCGCGGCCCATCACGGTCGTCGGCAACCCTGTGCTGCACAAGGAGTGCAAGGACGTCACCGCCTTCGACGACGAGCTCGCGCAGCTCGTCGCGGACATGTTCGCCAGCCAGCGGACCGCCGAGGGCGTGGGCCTGGCCGCCAACCAGATCGGCGTCGACCTGAAGGTCTTCGTCTACGACTGCATGGACGACGAGGGCAGGCGCCACGTCGGCGCAATCTGCAATCCCGTGCTGCGTGAGGTGCCCGCCGACCGCCGCCAGCTGGACGAGTCGAACGAAGGCTGCCTCTCCGTGCCCACGGCCTACGCCGAGCTGGCCCGCCCGGACTACGCCGAGGTGACCGGGCAGGACGAGAAGGGCAACCCCGTCAAGGTGCGGGGCACCGGCTACTTCTCGCGCTGCCTGCAGCACGAGACGGACCACCTGTACGGCTACCTCTACATCGACCGCCTCTCCAAGCGCGACCGCAAGGACGCGCTGCGGCAGATGGAAGAGGGCACGCCGCGCTACCCCGTCGTGCCCAACGACTGAGTCGACTCCAGGCACGCGCGCACCGCGAGCCACCTGCGGCCCCTGGCCGGGAACTCCCTCCCGGCCAGGGGCCGTTCGCATGAACCGGTCAGCTGTGCGAGCAAAACAGGCTCACGATGATCCAGATTCAGTCACGTACAGGGATTTTCTCGGCACTGGGGGGTAGTGAATGGCGCAAATCTGTTCCCTGAACGGTCAGTTGTGGTGCTGAATGGAAAGGCGCGGGGATACGCAACGGCGCGCGCCCGGCACGGCGGGAGGGGCGTGCGTCCTCAGGCGGCTGAGAGGGGCTTGTTCGTGCCTGCATATTCATATGGCACTTCACCGACACAGCCACAGACACCGGCGGTATCCGTGCCTCCGGCGCTGGCGCTCCCGGTGATCGAGGCAGATTTTCCACGACGACTGCATCCGTATTGGCCGAGGCTTCAGGAGAAGTCCAGGGCATGGCTACGCGAAATGCGCCTGATGCCCGCAGACAAGGTCGAACGGTACGCGGACGGCCTGTGCTACACGGACCTGGTGGCCGGCTACTACATTGGCGCGTCCAATGAGTTGCTCAGCGCGATAGCCGACCTCAGCAGTTGGTTCTTCGCGTGGGACGACCGACACGACCGCGACTCGGTGCACGGCAGGGCGGCCCAGTGGCGGCGCCTGTGCCGCGGGCTCCACGAGACGCTCAGGGCGCCCCGGCAGCAGCTGCATCACCGCGATCCTCTGGTCGCGGGGTTCGCCGACTGTGTCCTGCGGCTGTACTCGCACCTCGGGGCCAGCTGGAACGCCCGGTTCGCCCGGCACTTCCACAGCGTGATCGAGGCGTACGACCTGGAGTTCAGAAACCGCAGGACGGGTACAGTCCCGACTGTCGAGGCGTACATCGAGCTGCGCAGGCTGACGTTCGCCCACTGGGCGTGGATCGACCTGCTCGAACCCACGGCGCGCCACGAACTGCCGCGGGAGGTGCGGAAGCATCCTGCATATCGGCGGGCGGCGCTCGCCACGCAGGATTTCTCCGCCTGGTACAACGACCTGTGCTCACTTCCCAAGGAACTCGCGGGAGATGAACTGCACAATCTCGGAATCAGTCTGATCCAGCACGAGGGATTGTCCCTCGAAGAGGCCGTGGCGGAAGTCCACCGGCGGGTGACCGGCTGCATATCGGACTTCCTCGCGGCGGAGAAAGAAGTACTGCACCTCGCCGGGCAATTGGCCGACGGAAGTGTGCACGGAAGGAAGCTCTCGGGCGCGGTGGAATCCTGCATATTCAATATGCGGAACTGGTTCTCGTCCGTGTATTGGTTCCACCACGAATCCGGCCGCTATCGGGTGGACAGCTGGGACGACAGGTCCATTCCCCCGTATGTGAGCGACGCGGTAATGAGCGACTTGGCCGAAACTGAATTGGTAGGTGAGGAATGAGCGTCGAATCCGCGATATCCGCGCACGCAGCGTCAGGGTCGGAGCCACCGCTCGTCAGCGGCGGCGCCCCGCTCATCGGCCACGCCTGGAACCTGGTCCGTGACCCGCTGGGCTTCCTGGCCGCGCTGCGGGACCACGGTGATCTCGTACGCATCCGGTTGGGGCCCAAGACGGCGTACGCGGTCTGCGACCCGGAGCTGGTCGGGCAGCTGCTGAGGAGCCCCGACTACATCGTCGGAGGGCCGCTCTGGGACACCCTGGAAGTGCTCCTCGGCAAGGGCGTGGCGACCAGCAACGGCAAGGTGCACCGGCGTCAACGGCGCATGATGCAGCCCGCGTTCAGGCCCGAGCGGATCGCCGGCTACGCCAAGGTGATGGAGGAGGAGGCCCGCATGACGGCCGCGCGCTGGCGGCCGGGCGACACGGTCGACGTCAACGCGGAGATGTTCCGCACCGCCGTGCGCGTCGTGTCCCGCTCCCTCCTCGAGGTCGACGCGATCAGTGAGAAGGCGGACCGTATCGCCGATTCGCTGCACACCGTCTTCGAGGGGCTCTATCGGAGGATGGTCCTCTCGGTCGGGCCGCTGTACCGCGTGCCGACCCAGGGCAACCGCCGCTTCCAGAACGCGCTCGCCGAACTGCACGTACTGGTCGACGAGATCATCGCCGAAGGCAGGGCCGCGGGCGCGGACCAGGACGACCTGTTGGCCGAAATGCTGCGGGCGCACGATGAATCAGGCAGGCCGCTCAGCGATCAGGAGGTCCATGACCATGTGATCTCCCTCGTCGTGGCGGGTGCCGAGAATATCGCGGCGACGCTGGCATGGACGTTCCACCTGCTGGCCGAACACCCCGAGCAGGAAAGGCGATTGGTTGAAGAAGTAAATTCCGTCGCACCGGATCGGGAGATCACATTCGCCGACCTCAAGGACCTTCCGCACACCCGGAATGTCGTCACCGAGGCCATGCGCATACAGCCGGCTGCTTGGATATTCACGCGCCGGTCGGTCGGAGAGACCAACCTGGGTGGCTACCGCATTCCTGCGGACGCCGACATCGTCTACAGCGCGTACGCGATGCAACGCGATCCACGTTCCTTCGAGCAGCATCTCGCGTTCGACCCGGACCGCTGGAATCCGGAACGTGCGGGTGACGTACCGGAGTTCGCGATGATGCCGTTCGGGACCGGTAACCGCAAGTGCCCGGGCGACCACTTCAGCCTGGCCGAACTCGCCATCATCCTGGCGACGGTGGCCCCGAAGTGGCACCTGGCGCCGGTCGCGGAGACCGACGCCGAGACGAGGATCGGCATCACGCTACAGCCGAAGAAGCTCGTTCTCCGGGCCGAGAGGCGGTGACGGGCGGCCCGCGGAAGGTGCGGCGGTAGGCGTTCGGCGTGGTGCCGAGCGCCCGCAGGAACTGGTGGCGCATCGCCGCGGCGTTGCCGAAACCGGCACGCCCGGCGATGGCGTCCACCGTCTCCTCCGAGCCCTCGAGCAACTCCTGCGCCAGCAGTACGCGTTGGCGCAGGAGCCAGCGGTAGGGCGTGGTGCCGGTCTCCTGCTGGAAGCGGCGCGCGAAGGTGCGCGGCGACATGTGCGCGCGCTCGGCGAGCTGCTCGACGGTGATGTCCGTGTCCAGATGGCGCTCCATCCAGGCGAGCACACCGCCCACGGTGTCGCACGCCGTGCGCGGCAGCGGGCGCGCCACGAACTGGGCCTGGCCGCCATCGCGATGGGGCGGTACGACCATGCGCCGGGCGATGGCGTTGGCGACCTCGGTGCCGTGCTCCTGGCGCACGATGTGCAGGCAGGCGTCGATCCCGGAGGCGGTGCCCGCCGAAGTGACGACCGGACCCTCGTCCACGTACAGGACATCGGGCTCGACCCTGGCGCGCGGATAGCGCACCGCGAGCTCCGTGGAGTGCTGCCAGTGCACGGCGCAGCGGCGTCCGTCGAGCAGCCCCGCGGCCCCGAGCACGAAGACGCCGGAGCAGACGGAGAGGACGCGCGCCCCGCGGTCCACCGCGCGGCGCAGGGCGGCGAGCAGTTCATCGGGGTAGGCCCGGTGCACGAACGACTGGCCCGCGGGCACGGCGATGAGGTCGGCCTCCTCGAGCCGGTCGAGGCCGTACGGAGTGGTGATCGAGAACCCGGCGTGATTGCTCAGGGGCCCGTCCTCCGCGGCGACGACCGCGAAGTCGTACACGGGAAGACCCTCGTCGCTCCGGTCGAGGCCGAACACCTCGCAGACGACGCCGAGTTCGAAGGGATTGACGCCGTCGAGCAGCACGACGGCCACGTTCTTCAGCATGCTCGACAGTGTGCCGCAGGGTTGGCAGTAAGTCGATGGTGTGTGGCAGTCCTGCCACTGACGCTTGTGTCCGGCGCGCAGGACAGTGAGGACATGAACACATTCCTCGGATACGTGACCGTCCTGACCGTCTTCCTCCTGCTGGCCGCACCCGCGCTGGTCGGATACGTCCACGACCGCCGGATCGACCGCGAACTGCGTGAGGCCCCCCGCGCCCCACGCAGCTCGCGGCAGTCTGAGGTCCTAGAACTCGTCGTCGAAGGAGACCGAACCCTCGACCGCGACCTGGTAGGCCGAAGGGCGCCGCTCGAAGAAGTTGGTCAGCTCCTGGACACCCTGGAGCTCCATGAACGAGAACGGGTTTGAGGAGCCGTAGACCGGCGCGAACCCGAGCCGCTGCAGCCGCTGGTCGGCGACGCACTGCAGATACTCGCGCATGGAGTCGGTGTTCATGCCGGGCAGGCCCTCACCGCACAGGTCGCGCGCGAACTGCAGCTCGGCCTCGACGGCCTCCTTGAGCATGTCCGTGACCTGCGTCTGCAGCGCGTCGTCGAAGAGCTCGGGCTCCTCCTTGCGGACGGTGTCGACCACGTCGAAGGCGAAGCTCATGTGCATCGTCTCGTCGCGGAACACCCAGTTCGTGCCGGTGGCGAGGCCGTGCAGCAGACCGCGCGAGCGGAACCAGTAGACGTACGCGAAGGCACCGTAGAAGAAGAGCCCCTCGATGCACGCGGCGAAGCAGATCAGGTTCAGCAGGAAGCGGCGCCGGTCGGCCTTGCTCTCCAGCTGGTCCATCTTCTCGACGGAGTCCATCCACCGGAAGCAGAACTCCGCCTTCTCGCGGATGGAGGGGATCTCCTCGACCGCGTCGAAGGCCGCGGCGCGGTCCTCCGGGTCGGGCAGGTAGGTGTCGAGCAGCGTCAGATAGAACTGGACGTGCACGGCCTCCTCGAAGAGCTGGCGGCTCAAGTAGAGCCGTGCCTCGGGCGAGTTGATGTGCTTGTAGAGCGTGAGCACGAGGTTGTTGGAGACGATCGAGTCGCCGGTCGCGAAGAACGCGACCAGGCGGCCGATCATGTGCTGCTCGCCGGGCGAGAGCTTGGCGAGGTCGGCGACGTCCGAGTGGAGGTCGACCTCCTCCACGGTCCAGGTGTTCTTGATCGCGTCCCGGTAGCGCTCGTAGAAGTCGGGGTAGCGCATGGGGCGCAGGGTCAGCTCGAAGCCCGGGTCGAGGAGGTTCTTCTCGGCGTTGGTCGTGGAGCTCATTACTGGCAGGCCTCGCAGGACTCGGGGTTTTCCAGGGAGCAGGCGACGGCGTCTTCGGCCGTGGCCTGGGCAGGTACAGGGGAGGGGCCGGGGGTGGGGGCGGGCTCGGCGGACTCGCTCCGGCCCGCCGCCGCGCGGGCGATGCGGGTCGCCGGGCGCGAACGCAGGTAGTACGTCGTCTTCAGGCCCTGCTGCCACGCGTACGCGTACATCGAGGAGAGCTTGCCGATGGTCGGCGTCTCCAGGAACAGGTTCAGGGACTGCGCCTGGTCGAGGTACGGCGTGCGCGCGGCGGCCATGTCGATCAGGCCGCGCTGCGGGATCTCCCACGCGGTGCGGTAGAGGTCGCGCACCTCGGCGGGGATCCAACTGAAGCCCTGCACCGAGCCGTTGGCCTCGCGCAGCGCCTCGCGGGTCTGCGCGTCCCAGACGCCGAGCCGTTTCAGCTCCTGGACCAGGTAGGCGTTGACCTGGAGGAATTCACCGCTCAGCGTCTCGCGCTTGAAGAGGTTGGAGACCTGCGGCTCGATGCACTCGTAGACGCCCGCGATGGACGCGATCGTGGCGGTCGGCGCGATGGCGAGAAGCAGCGAGTTGCGCATGCCGGTGACGGCGATACGTTCCCGCAGCGCGGCCCAGCGCTCCGGCCAGGTCAGCTCGACGCCGTAGTGGTCGGGGTGCAGGACGCCGCGCGCGGTGCGGGTCTTCTCCCAGGCGGGCAGCGGGCCGTTGCGCTCGGCGAGGTCGGCGGACGCCTCGTACGCGGCGAGCATGATCCGCTCGGCGATGCGCGTCGAGAGGGCGCGCGCGGCGGGGGAGTCGAAGGGCAGCTTCAGCTGGAAGAAGACGTCCTGCAGACCCATGGCGCCCAGGCCCACCGGACGCCACCTGGCGTTGGAGCGCCCGGCCTGCTCGGTCGGGTAGAAGTTGATGTCGACGACGCGGTCGAGGAACGTGACGGCCGTGCGGACGGTCTCGTCGAGCCGCTCCCAGTCGATGTCACCGGCGGCCGTGTCCACGAAGGCGCCGAGGTTCACCGAACCCAGGTTGCAGACGGCCGTCTCGCCGTCGTCCGTCACCTCCAGGATCTCCGTGCAGAGGTTGGAGGAGTGGACCGTGTGGCCGGGCTCCGCCGTCTGGTTGGCGGTGCGGTTGGCGGCGTCCTTGAAGGTCATCCAGCCGTTGCCGGTCTGTGCCAGGGTGCGCATCATGCGGCCGTAGAGGTCACGGGCGGGGATGGTCTTGCGGGCGAGCCCGGCGGCCTCGGCCTTGCGGTACGCGGCGTCGAACTCGTCGCCCCACAGGTCGACGAGCTCGGGCACGTCGGCGGGCGAGAACAGCGACCAGTCCTGGCTCGCGGCGACCCGGCGCATGAACTCGTCCGGGATCCAGTGCGCGAGGTTGAGGTTGTGCGTGCGCCGCTGGTCCTCACCGGTGTTGTCGCGCAGCTCCAGGAACTCTTCGATGTCGGAGTGCCAGGTCTCCAGGTACACCGCGGCGGCGCCCTTGCGCCTGCCGCCCTGGTTCACGGCGGCGACGGAGGCGTCCAGGGTCTTGAGGAACGGCACGATGCCGTTGGAGTGGCCGTTCGTGCCGCGGATCAGCGAACCGCGGGCGCGGATGCGGGAGTACGAGAGGCCGATGCCGCCCGCGTGCTTGGAGAGGCGCGCGACCTGGTGGTAGCGGTCGTAGATGGAGTCAAGCTCGTCCAGCGGGGAGTCGAGGAGGTAGCAGGAGGACATCTGCGGGTGGCGCGTGCCGGAGTTGAAGAGCGTCGGCGATGACGGCAGGTAGTCCAGGCGGCTCATCAGGCGGTACAGGGCGGCGACTTCGTCCACCGCGCGGACGCTTTCGTCCTCGGCGAGGCCGCTCGCGACGCGCAGCATGAAGTGCTGCGGGGTCTCGATGACCTGCCGGGTGATCGGATGGCGAAGGAGATAGCGGCTGTGCAGGGTGCGCAGGCCGAAGTAACCGAAGCGGAAGTCGGCGCCGTCCTCCAGGGCCGCCTCCACGAGACCGTCGAGGTGCTCCGCATGGTCGGTGACGAACGCTGCCGTACGGTCCGCGATCAGGCCCTCGCGGTGCCCGACGGCGACCGAGTCGGAGAAGGAGCGCACGCCCTGCGACGCGGCCTCGTCACGGATGCTGAGGCTGAGGAGCCTGGCCGCGAGCTGCGAGTAGGTCGGGTCCTCGGAGATGAGCCCCGCGGCGGCCTCGGTCGCCAGCTCCCGCAGCTCCGCCACATCGGCCCTGGCCGAACGGCCGCGCAGCGCGGCGGCCGCGACTCTGCCGGGGTCGGCGTCGGGGAGGTCGGCGGTGAGGTCGGTCAGGGTACGCAGCAGCGCGGTTCCTGGGCCGTCGGCGGTCTGCTGACCGTCGGTGGTCTGCGCTGACGCAGGTTCGGCTGGCGCGATGGTCACGTGGAGCACTCCCTCGCTCGGCTCTGAGCCTTGGGGAGGAGGGGTGAGTGACACACGGGGGCCGCCCCTGGGCAGGGCTGCGCTCCGCGTCCACCAGCCCATTCCACGAGGCCCGGACGTCGTTGGCACCCGGACCGGTCGGAACGGGCGCGCTGTCGACAGGTTTTCGGACTTGCGAGCACGACAAATGCGTACTCATACACCGTTGCGGGACAGTTCCGGACTTGCACCGGATTCCCCTGCGGCGACAGCGAGCACGAGCATACATCTTGTGCTGGCTCTCGGCGGCAACCCCACATCTTGTGTCGGCGTGCGTATCCCCTAGGGTGGCGGCCGAACTGATGGCCGAACAGGGAGAGTCGCTGTGCGGGGACGGGGTGCGGCCTGTGCCGCGGCGCTGGTGATGCTGCTCACCGGGTGCGGGGAGGCCGGTGAGAAGGCGGGGTCGAAGCCTGCGCGGACCCCGAAGCCGACCACGGCGCCCGGTGTCGACGGCGACGCGGATCCCGGGAAGGTCTTCACGGACGCCGAGCTGAAGGCGGCGCTGCTTCCGGCGAAGGCGGTCGGGGCGAAGGCAGAGGCGTCCGAGGCGACCCTGGGGCTGTTCAACCGGCACTTCGGCGGCGGCGACTGGGGCTCCTGCGCACCCGGCAAGGAGGCGCGCGAGGAGCTGTGGCGCATGCGGGGCGCCAGCGCCGAGCACACGGTGCGCCCCCGGCCCGGAGAGGTCGACGAGGGCGATCCCTACGTCTTCGAGCGCCTGGTCTCGATGCCGGCCGCGCGGGCCGAGCGCTACCTCGCGCTGCGACTCCAGCTCAACGAGGTGTGCCCCGCCGCGGCCGTCGACACGGAGGCGGCCCCGGTCACCGAGCACCACGAGGCAGGGAAGCTGCCGGGCCTGGGCGACGAGGCGGTCATCGAGACCACGCGGACCACCGGCGGCGACGAGTACGACGGCACTGCGGAGTACGAGGTCGGGATGCGGGTCGGCGGTGTGCTCGTCATCGTGCGAGGGGGCACCGACAAGGCCCTGACGATCTCCTCGGCCGCCCGGGCGGCACAGCGGGTCCGCACGAAGCTCTACAAGGCCGCGTAGGACTAGTAGGCCTCGTAGGCGACGCGCAAGAGCGCGGGCCGCCGGAGGAATCCGGCGGCCCGCGCTCGTACCGCGTACAGAAGAGGCTCAGTGCCCGCCGGGCGCTCCCACCGTGGCCGGCGGCAGCTCCTCCACGACGCCCGGGTCGCCCGCGTCCGCCGTGTAGTCGCCGGGAGAGGTCTCGTCGATCCCGTCAGGGGCCTTCATGGCGCGCAGGACGAAGGTCATGACCACGGTGACCACCACGTTCAGGACGAACGCCGTGAGGCCGATGTAGCCGATCTCGCCGATGCCGGGGATCTCGTCGGACGAGCCGCCGAAGTGCTTCTGCGTCGGCGACGCGACGCCGTACGCGGCGACGGTTCCGTAGACCATGCCGACCGCCCAGCCCGCGAGCAGCGCCCAGCGGTGGAACCACCGCGTGAACAGGCCGCCGACAAGCGCGGGCATGGTCTGCAGGATCCAGATGCCGCCCAGGAGCTGGAAGTTGATCGCGACCGTCTTGTCCATGGTGAGGACGAAGGCGAGCGCGCCGACCTTCACCAGGAGCGAGACCAGCTTGGAGACCTTCATCTCCTGCGAGGGTGTCGCGTCCGGCTTGAGGAAGTCCTTGTAGATGTTCCTGGTGAAGAGATTCGCGGCCGCGATCGACATGATGGCCGCGGGCACGAGCGCGCCGATGCCGATCGCCGCGAACGCGACGCCGGTGAACCAGTCGGGGAACATCGTCTCGAACAGCTGCGGGATCGCCAGCTGCCCGTTCTCGACCTTCACCCCGGCCGCGATCGCCATGAAGCCGAGCAGCGCGAGCAGGCCCAGCATCAGCGAGTAGAGCGGCAGGATCGTGGTGTTGCGGCGGATCACGTTGCGGCTCTTGGAGGAGAGCGTCGCCGTGATCGAGTGCGGGTACATGAACAGCGCGAGCGCGGAGCCGAGCGCGAGCGTGGCATAGGTCCACTGCCCGGCATGGCCCGGCGCGAGGCCCGCGACGGGCTTGCCCGCCGCCTCGTTGCTCGCTGAGAACTTGTCGTTCGCCGCCTGGAAGATCTCGTCGAAGCCGCCGAGCTTGATCGGGATGTAGATGATCGCGACGGCGATGACGAGGTAGATCAGGCCGTCCTTCACGAACGCGATCAGCGCGGGGGCGCGCAGACCCGACGAGTACGTGTACGCGGCGAGCACCGCGAACGCGATCAGGAGCGGCAGGTCCTTGATGAACCAGTTCGTGTCAGGGCCACCGCCGACGCCCATGACGTCGAGCACGGCCTGGATGCCGACCAACTGGAGTGCGATGTACGGCATCGTGGCGAGGATGCCGGTGACCGCGACGGCCAGTGAGAGCCCCTTGGAGCCGAAGCGCCCGCGCACGAAGTCCGATGTGGTCACGTATCCGTGCTTGTGCGACACGGACCACAGGCGCGGCAGGAAGGTGAAGATCAGCGGGTAGACGAGGATCGTGTACGGCACAGCGAAGAAGCCGGCCGCGCCCGCCGCGTAGATCGCCGCAGGGACCGCCACGAACGTATACGCCGTGTAGAGGTCGCCGCCGAGCAGGAACCACGTGACCCAGGTGCCGAACGACCGTCCGCCCAGGCCCCATTCGTCCAGGCTCTCGGTCTCGGCCTTGCGCCAGCGCGCGGCCAGGAAGCCCATCGCCGTGACGGCGGCGAAGAAGAAGATGAAGACGGCGAGGGCGATGCCGTTGATGCCGCCCGTGTCCGCTGCGAGCTCGTTCATCGGGTCGCACCCCCCTGGGCCTGCTCGGCCTTGCGGGCGCGCTGGTCACGCTGCCACAGCTTGTACGCGATCATGGTGAGAAGCGTGGATATGAGCACCCACAGCATCTGGTACCAGTAGAAGAACGGGATGCCGATGAAGGTCGGTTCGACCTTCGCGTAGGAGCTCACCCAGAGCATCGCCACGAACGGCGCGACGAGACAGAGGGCAATGACCACGCGGACCGGCGTGACCACCGGTCTGCTCACTTCAGGCGCATCTGACACTTCGCGGCTCCGCTCCCTCGCTTATCCCACCTTTAACGTGCGGGAAATCTAAGCGAGAGGATTGATCTATGGAACCCCCGTCCGGATACCGGACGTATCAATGTGCCTGCTCAGTGCGGGGTCAGCAGCAGCGGAACCCCTGCCTGGGGTCTGACTCCTGCTGATCCGTCCGCATTCGCTCGAACTCCCTCCGGGAGGGGACGGATGCCCCGGGATGCGTCTTCCGCTTGTGCGCGACATAACGGTCGTACGCGGACTCGTCGGTCAACTCCCGTGTGTACCAACGCACCCAGCGCAGCCCACGCAGCACCCACGTCATGACGGGGCCTTCGCGTCGCCGCTGACCTTCGCCTTCGCCGCCGCCAGTTCCGCCTTCTCCTCCTGGGTCGGGATCAGACCGGCCGGCACGGTCAGCTTCGACTCCACGTACTCGGCCTCGCTCAGCTTCGACGACCGGGGGTTGCGGATGTGCTTCACGCAGATCCGTGCCGCGTCCGCGATCACGATGACGATGAGCAGGGCGAGCGCGGCCGAAAGGACGCCGTCCACCGTGGAGTTGGTGACGACCGTGCGCATGTCTTCCATGGTCTTGGCGGGCGGCAGGATCTTTCCGTCGTCGATCGCGTCCTGGTAGACCGAGCGCTGCTTGAAGAAGCCCACGCGCGGGTCGCTGGAGAAGACCTTCTGCCAGCTGGCGGTCAGGGTGACCGTCGCGTCCCAGGCGAGCGGGATTCCGGTGATCCAGGCCCACTTGAGGCGCCCCGACTTCACCAGGAGCGTCGTGCAGACGGCGAGCGCGACCGCGGCGAGGAGCTGGTTGGAGATGCCGAAGATCGGGAAGAGCTGGTTGATCCCGCCGAGCGGCTCGTGCACGCCCACCCACAGGAAGTAGCCCCACAGGCCGGTGACGACCGCGCTCGTGATGATGAGTCCGGGTTTCCAACTGACCCTCTTGAAGGGCTTGTAGACGTTCCCGAGCATGTCCTGCAGCATGAAGCGGCCCACGCGCGTGCCCGCGTCGAGCGCGGTCAGGATGAACAGCGCCTCAAACATGATCGCGAAGTGGTACCAGAACGCCTTCATGGAGCCGCCGGTGACCTTCGAGAAGATCTCGGACACACCGACCGCGAGGGTGGGCGCGCCGCCCGTGCGTGAGAGCAGCGAGGACTCCTCGACGTTCTTGGCGGCCTGTGCCAGGTCCTCGGGGGAGATCGAGTACCCGAAGCCGGCGACCGCCTGGGACGCGGCCTGGACGTTGTCCCCGATGACGCCCGCGGGCGCGTTCATCGCGAAGTAGAGGCCCGGGTCGATGATGCTCGCCGCGACGAGCGCCATGACCGCGACCGACGACTCCATCAGCATGGAGCCGTAGCCGATCATCCGGACCTGCGTCTCCTTCTGGATCATCTTCGGCGTCGTGCCCGACGAGATCAGCGCGTGGAAGCCGGACAGGGCCCCGCAGGCGATGGTGATGAAGACGAACGGGAAGAGCGAGCCCGCGAAGACGGGTCCGTCGCCGCGTGAGGCGAAGTCGGTCACCGGGTCCATCTTCAGCGTCGGCAGCGTGACGACGACGCCGATCGCGAGCAGCAGGATCGTGCCGATCTTCATGAACGTGGAGAGGTAGTCGCGCGGCGCGAGCAGCATCCACACCGGCAGGATCGAGGCGATGAATCCGTACGCCACCAGCCAGATGACCAGCGTCGACGGCGCGAGCGTGAACGTCTCCGCGAGAGACGACTCGGCGACCCAGCGGCCTGCGACCAGGGCGAGCAGCAGCAGCGCGATCCCGATGAGGGAGACCTCGCTGACCCGGCCCGGCCGCAGGATCCGCAGATAGAAGCCCATGAACAGCGCGATCGGAATGGTCATCGCGATGGAGAAGGTGCCCCACGGCGAGTCCGCGAGCGCGTTGACGATGACGAGCGCGAGCACCCCGAGCAGGATGATCATGATGGCGAACGCGGCGAGCAGCGCGGCGGCCCCGCCGAAGGGACCGATCTCCTCGCGTGCCATCTGGCCCAGCGACTTGCCGTCACGCCGCGTGGAGAAGAAGAGGACGACCATGTCCTGCACGGCGCCCGCGAAGATCACCCCGACGATGATCCAGATCGTGCCCGGCAAGTAACCCATCTGCGCGGCGAGTACGGGCCCCACGAGCGGCCCCGCGCCCGCGATAGCCGCGAAGTGGTGGCCGAGCAGGACGCGGCGGTCCGTCGGGTGGAAGTCGATGCCGTTGTCCAGGCGCTCCGCCGGAGTGGCCCGGTTCTTGTCGACCTTCAGGACGCGGTTGACGATGAACTTGGAGTAGAAGCGATAGGCGATGGCGTACGAGCCGAGGGCCGCGGCCACCATCCAGGCCGCCGACACCTCCTCGTCGCGCGAGAGCGCCAACACGGTCCAGCCCGAGGCGCCCACCAGCGCGACCAGGGACCAGATGACGATGGATCGGGGATTCGCTGTGCGCACCGGGTCGTCCTCCCGTTCATCAAGCGATGACGGGAGGAACCTAGGGCAGCACGGAGATCCGCGCCAGACCCCGGAAGAGGGTCAGTCCGTGGGGCGTTTGAGGCGTGCCACGAATTTGTAGCGGTCGCCGCGGTAGACCGAACGCACCCATTCCACCGGCTGGCCGCCGCCGTCCAGGGAGTGCCGCGACAGGAGCAGCATCGGCAGGCCCACGTCCGTGCCGAGCAGGCCCGCCTCGCGCGGGGTGGCGAGGGAGGTCTCGATGGTCTCCTCGGCCTCCGCGAGATGGACGTCGTACACCTCGGCGAGTGCCGTGTAGAGCGAGGTGTACTTCACCAGGGAGCGGCGCAGGGCCGGGAAGCGCTTGGCCGAGAGGTGCGTCGTCTCGATGGCCATGGCCTCGCCGTTGGCGAGCCGCAGCCGCTCGATCCTGAGCACCCGGCCGCCCGTGCTGATGTCGAGCAGTCCGGCGAGGGTGTCGTCGGCGGTGATGTAGCCGATGTCCAGGAGCTGCGATGTGGGTTCGAGGCCCTGGGCCCGCATGTCCTCGGTGTACGAGGTGAGTTGGAGCGCCTGGGAGACCTTGGGCTTGGCCACGAAGGTGCCCTTGCCCTGGATGCGCTCAAGGCGGCCCTCGACGACCAGCTCCTGCAGGGCCTGGCGCACCGTCGTGCGCGAGGTGTCGAACTCGGCGGCCAGCGTGCGCTCGGGGGGCACCGGGGTGCCGGGCGGCAGGGTCTCCGTCATGTCGAGCAAGTGCCGCTTCAGGCGGTAGTACTTGGGCACGCGCGCGGTGCGGCCGACGCTCGGGGCCCCGTCCACGTCGGTTCCTGTACTACCCGCGTCTGTGCCCATGCTCTGCCTTCCCGGCTCCTGTGCTGCTGCCGTCACCGGCTCCTCCGTCTGTCGCGGCTCACATCGTGGCACGTACCGGGCTGAGGGGACTGTGCCCGCTCAGGTGTCGGTCCGATAACGGACCTGACAGCCCTTCTTATACACCCTTGACACCCCTAAAGGTCTAGGCCAAGCTCCCCGTACTGGTCTACACCATTAAAGACCAGGTTCCAGTCCCACGGGCAGATCTCGGTCCTATTGGTCGCTGCGGGTGGGGGGTTGACTGGCATCCCTTGAGGAGGGTGACGTGAAGCGCAAGCTCATAGCGGCCATCGGTGTCGCAGGCATGTTGGTCTCGATCGCGGCCTGTGGCAGCGACGACAGCGACGACAAGAACGCCGGGGCGGACGGCTTCAAGGGGGAGACCCTGACGCTCTGGGCGATGGACGGCTCCACGCCCGACGGCTGGTCCAAGGACGTGAAGGCCGCCTTCGAGAAGAAGACCGGCGCCAAGCTGAAGGTCGAAGTCCAGCAGTGGAACGGCATCCAGCAGAAGCTGACCACCGCCCTCTCCGAGGAGAACCCGCCGGACGTCTTCGAGATCGGCAACACCCAGACCGCCGCGTACGCCAAGACCGGCGGCCTCGCCGACCTCAGCGACCTCAAGGAAGGGCTCGGCGCCGACTGGACCGAGTCGATCAACAAGTCCTCGGTCGTGGACGGCAAGCAGTACGCCGCCCCGTGGTTCGTCCTGAACCGCGTCGTGATCTACAACAAGAAGGTCTGGGCCGACGCCGGCATCAAGGAGACCCCCAAGACCCGCGCCGAGTTCCTCAAGGACCTCAAGCAGATCGGCTCCAAGACCGAGGCCGAGCCGATCTACCTGCCGGGCCAGAACTGGTACCACTTCGTCGGCCTGACCATCGGTGAGGGCGCCGAGCTGGTCAAGAAGGACGGCGACAAGTACGTCTCCAACCTGACCGACCCCAAGGTCGCCAAGGCCATGAAGACGTACAAGGAGTTCGCGGACCTCTCCAAGGCCCCCAAGAACAAGGACGAGGCCACCCCGCAGCAGGCCGAGGTCTTCGCCAAGGGCAAGACCGGCGCGTTCGTGGGCATGAGCTGGGAGGCCGCGACCGCGATCAAGGCGAACCCGAAGATCGAGAAGGACATCGGTTACTTCACGATCCCCGGCGCCACCGCCGACAAGCCCGAGGGCGTCTTCCTCGGCGGTTCGAACCTCGCCGTCGCCGCGACCAGCGAGAAGCAGGAGCTCGCCAAGGAGTTCCTGAAGATCGCGCTGAACGACAAGCACGAGGGTGCGCTCGCCAAGGAAGGCGGCGTCATTCCCAACAAGCAGGCCCTGGAGGCCCAGCTCAAGGGCAACCCGGCCGCTGAGGCCATGGCCCCCGCGACCGCGGGCGGCGGCACGACGCCGCTGATCCCGGAGTGGGCCGCCGTGGAGAACCCGCCGAACCCGATCAAGAACTACATGACCGCCGTGCTCAACGGTAAGTCGAACGCCGACGCCGCCAAGCAGGTCGAGGGCGAGTTCAACAAGCGCCTGTCGCAGAAGCAGTAAGGACGCGCTCCTGCCGGGGACTTCGGGCCCGGGGTGTCACCAACCCCCGGGCCCGCTGCCCCGGCACAGCGCTGCGTTCCGCGATGCCCACGAAAGAGATGGCGAGCATGACCGTGCAGACCGAACGGCCGCCCACCGGCCCGACGGACGTCGTGAAAACGGACGGACGGCCGGGAGATCCCGGCAAGCCCCGCGAGCGTGCCCGGTCGCTCGCGCCCTACCTGCTACTGCTTCCCGCGATCGCGGCCACGCTCGTGTTCCTCGGCTGGCCCCTGGTCACCAACGGAATGCTGTCGTTCCAGAACCTCAACATGAGGCAGTTCATCCTGCACCTCACGGAGTGGAACGGGATCGACAACTTCAAGGAGGTCCTCTCCGGCGAGGACTTCTGGCGGGTCACCGGCCGCTCGATCGCGTTCACCGCGGTCAACGTCGTACTGATCATGCTGCTCGGCACCCTGGTGGGCCTGCTGCTCGCGCGGCTCGGCAAGCGGATGCGGACGCTGCTCCTGGTCGGACTCGTGCTCGCCTGGGCCATGCCGATCATCGCGTCGACGACCGTCTACCAGTGGCTGTTCGCGACGCGCTTCGGTGTCGTCAACTGGGTCCTGGACAAGGCCGGCTGGCACTCGATGGCCGAGTACGACTGGATGGGCAGCCAGTACTCCACGTTCTTCGTGGTCATCGTCCTGATCGTCTGGCAGTCGATCCCCTTCGTGGCGATCAACCTGTACGCCGCGACGACGACGATCCCCAAGGAGCTCTACGAAGCCGCGTCACTGGACGGCGCGGGCGCGTGGAAGCGGTTCACCAACGTCACGCTGCCGTACATGAGGCCCTTCCTCTACGCGACGACGTTCCTCGAGATCATCTGGGTCTTCAAGGCGTTCGCACAGGTCTTCGCGCTCAACGAGGGCGGCCCCGACCGGCTCACCGAGATCCTGCCCGTCTACGCCTACATCGAGGGCATGGGCAACCAGCACTTCGGCATGGGTGCGGCGATCGCGCTGCTCACCATCGTCATCCTGCTGGTCCTGACCTCCTTCTACCTGCGGATCGTGCTCAAGCAAGGGGAGGACGAGCTGTGACGCGCACTGCTACGTCTCGGCGGCTCCGCCGCATCTGGCCCAACGCCGTGGCCGTCGTGCTCTTCATCGGCTTCGTCTTCCCGGTCTACTGGATGTTCGCCACGGCCTTCAAGCCGACCGGCGACATCATCAGCGAGGACCCGGTGTGGTTCCCGACCGACGCGACGTTCGAGCACTTCAAGACGGCCGTGGAGGCCGAACACTTCTGGACGATGGTGGGCAACTCCCTCACCGTCACGGTGCTCGCCGTGGTCTTCTCGCTGATCATCGGCCTCGCGTCGGCGTTCGCACTCGCCCGGATGCGCTTCAAGGGCCGCAAGGGCTTCATCATCGGCTTCATGCTGGCCCAGATGGCGCCCTGGGAAGTCATGGTCATCGCGATCTACATCATCGTGCGTGACGCCGACATGCTGAACAGCCTGGTTCCGCTCACCCTCTTCTACATGGTGATGATCCTGCCCTTCACGCTCCTGACGCTGCGCGGCTTCGTCGCCGCGGTGCCGCGTGAGCTCGAGGAGTCGGCGATGGTCGACGGCTGTTCACGGATGCAGGCGTTCCGTCGGGTGATCCTGCCGCTCCTCGCGCCGGGCCTGATGTCGACCTCGCTCTTCGGCTTCATCACCGCCTGGAACGAATTCCCGCTGGTGCTTGTCCTCAACAAGGAGGCGGAGGCCAAGACGCTGCCGGTGTGGCTCTCCGGCTTCCAGACCGCCTTCGGCGACGACTGGGGTGCCACCATGGCCGCCGCCTCGCTCTTCGCCGTCCCGATCCTCGTCCTCTTCGTCTTCCTGCAGCGCAGGGCCGTCAGCGGTCTGACCGACGGTGCCGTGAAGGGATAACACGCCACATGACGACACTCACCCGCCCCACCGACACGCTGACCCGCGACGCCCTGACCGTCCTGCAGCCCGGCTTCGTCGGGACAAGCGCGCCGGACTGGCTGCTCCGCAGGATCGGCGAAGGCCTCGCATCGGTCGGCCTGTTCGGCCGCAACATCGCCTCGCCCGAACAACTGGCCGCGCTGACGGCCCAGTTGCGCGCCGAGCGCGGCGACGTCCTGGTCGCCATCGACGAGGAGGGCGGTGACGTGACCCGCCTGGAGGTCCGCTCCGGCTCCTCCTTCCCCGGCAACCACGCGCTCGGCGCGGTCGACGACACGGCGCTGACCCGTGACGTGGCCGCGGAGCTCGGCCGCCGGCTCGCCGCGTGCGGCGTCAACCTCAACTGGGCGCCGTCCGCCGACGTCAACTCCAACCCGGACAATCCCGTCATCGGCGTACGTTCCTTCGGCGCGGATCCGCTTCTGGTGGCCCGGCACACCGCCGCGTACGTCGAGGGGCTGCAGTCCGCGGGCGTCGCCGCCTGCACCAAGCACTTCCCGGGGCACGGCGACACCGCGGTCGACTCGCACCACGACGTGCCGCGCATCGGGGTGGACCCCGAGGTGCTCCGCGCCCGCGACCTGGCGCCGTTCCGTGCTGCGATCGCCGCGGGCTCACGCGCGGTGATGAGCGCGCACATCCTGGTCCCGTCCCTGGACGCGGAGTACCCGGCGACGCTCTCGCGCCGCATCCTGACGGGGATCCTGCGCGAGGAACTGAACTACGACGGCCTGATCGTCACGGACGGCATGGAGATGCAGGCCATCTCCGCCACCTACGGCATCGAGCGCGGCAGCGTCCTCGCCATCGCCGCGGGCGCCGACGCGATCTGCGTGGGCGGCGGCCTCGCGGACGACGACACGGTGCTGCGCCTTCGCGACGCGCTGGTCGGGGCAGTCCGCACGGGCGAGCTCTCCGAGGAGCGCCTCGCCGACGCGGCAGCCCGCGTCCGTGCGCTGGCCCACTGGACTTCGGTGCCGGGCGCGGCCGAGCGTTCGGGGGGCGCGCCCGGCACCGAGATCGGCCTGGTGGCGGCCCGCCGCGCCCTGACGGTCACCCGGGGCGAGTCCTACGCCGCCCCGCTCACCGAAGCTCCGTACGTCGCCGCCTTTACCCCGATGGCCAACATCGCGGTGGGCGACGAGACCCCGTGGGGCGTGGCCGCGGAGCTGGAACGCCTGCTGCCCGGCACCCAGACGGGCAGCTTCACCGGCGCGGACGCGGGTGCGCTCGCGCTGGCCGAGGCGGGGGAGCGGCGGATCGTGGCCGTCGTCCGCGACGCCCACCGCCACGCGTGGATGGCGGAGTCCCTGAACACCCTGCTGACCGCCCGCCCCGACACGATCGTGGTCGAGATGGGCGTACCCCAGTCAGCCCCGACGGGCGCCCTCCACATCGCCACACACGGCGCGGCAAGGGTCTGCGGCCTGGCGGCGGCAGAGGTCATCACAGGGGGCTAGGGCAGGCGCCCCGTAAGGGGCGCGGGGAACTGCGCGCTCAGCCCCAACGCACCAGCAGGTGGCTGCAAACGGAAGGTGCCGGGCGCCCCCAGCAGGGGGGCACCCGGCACCTTCGAGTAACGCCAGGTCTGCTTAAAGCCCCTGCCAGGCAGGCTTCGCCGCGTACGTAGCCCGGAAGTACTCCCCAAGCTTCAACTTGGAGGCAGCGGCCTCGTCCACCACAACCGTGGCATGCCGGTGCAACTGCAGAGCCGAAGCCGGAACCACCGCGGCGACAGGCCCCTCCACCGTCGCGGCCACCGCATCCGCCTTGCCCTCACCCGTGGCAAGCAGCACCAGATGCCGGGCCTCGAGGATCGTCCCGATCCCCTGAGTGATCACGTGGTGCGGCACCTGCTCGATGTCCCCGTCGAAGAACCGCGCGTTGTCCACCCGCGTCTGCTCCGTCAGCGTCTTGATCCGCGTACGCGAGGCGAGCGAGGAGCACGGTTCGTTGAACCCGATGTGCCCGTCCGTACCGATCCCGAGCAACTGGAGATCGACACCCCCGGCATCCGCGAGCGCCTGGTCGTACGCCTCGCACGCCGCCTGCACATCCTGCGCGCTGCCGTCGGGCCCCATGAAGGACTTCTCGCTGAGCCCCAGCGGCTCGACGACCTCACGCAGCACCACGGAGCGGTAGGACTCGGGGTGCCCGGCGGGCAGCCCCACGTACTCGTCGAGCTGGCAGATCCGCGCCCGCGAGGCATCCACGGCACCGGAGCCGACCTTGGCGGCAAGGGCTTCGTAGATGGGCAGCGGGGTGGATCCGGTGGCGACACCGAGCAGGGCGTCAGGCTTACGGCGCACCAAGGCGGCCATGGCCTCCGCGATGAGCTCGCCGCCTGCCTTGGCGTCCGGGACGATGACAACTTCCACGCTGGGCCTGCCGATCTGGAGAGGGCTCACGGGTCTGGAGAGAGGACCCACGGGGGATATGTGGTATAGACCAATCTAGCAGAGCTGGCCCGCCGGGACCCTAGCTTCCCGGGCTTCAACTTCCCGCGTTCCCTGCCCGCGTTCCATGCTCGGCTCTCCGGCCCGCCCCCGCCCGTCGAGCAGGCCATGCCCCGAACGGGGAAAGTGGGAAGCATGACCGCCACGTCAACGGCCCCGCAGAGCGAGCAGCCGGGCCGGATCATGTCCCGAGAGATGTCCGAACAGCCCGACGTCCTGCGCCGCCTCCTCGGCACCGGCGCCCCGAAGATCCGCGAGACCGCCCAGCTGGTCGCCGCCAAGAAGCCCCGCTTCGTCCTCCTCACCGCACGCGGCACCTCGGACAACGCCGCCCTCTACGCCAAGTACCTCCTCGAAGTCCGTCTGGGTGTGCCCTGCGGCCTGACCTCCATGTCCACCTTCACGGCCTACGGAGCCAAGCCCGACCTGCGGGACGTCCTCGCCGTCACCGTCAGTCAGTCCGGGGGCTCGCCCGACCTGGTGGCCTCGACCCGCGCGGCCCGCGAGGCCGGCGCGATCACCCTGGCCGTGACCAACAACCCCGACTCCGCCCTGGCCGCCGTCTCCGAGCACCACATCGACATCCAGGCGGGCGCGGAGAAGGCGCTCCCCGCCACGAAGACCTATACGGCGTCCCTCCTCGCCCTCTATCTCTTCGTCGAGGGACTGCGCGGAGGAGACGGCGCCCCCGCCGCCGCGCTGCCCGAACTCGCCGCTCAACTCCTCGACCGCCGGCCCGAGGTCAAGACCCTCGCCGCCCGCTACCGCTTCGCCGAACGCATGGTGATCACCTCGCGCGGCTACGGCTACCCGACCGCGAAGGAAGCGGCCCTGAAGCTGATGGAGACGAGCTACATCCCCGCACTCGCCTACTCCGGGGCCGACCTGCTGCACGGCCCGCTCGCCATGGTCGACAACATCTCGCCCGTCATCGCGGTCGTCACCGACGGCAGAGGGGGAGAGGCGCTGCGGCCCGTCCTCGACCGCCTGCGCGGACGCGGCGCCGACCTCGTGGTCGTCGGTCCGAAGGCCCAGGTCCAGCAGGCCTCGGCCGGATTCGTCCTGCCGACCGACGGCGTGCCGGAAGAGCTTCAGCCGATCCTGGAGATCATCCCCCTCCAGCTGCTCGCCTACGAGGTCACCATCGCCCGCGGCCAGGACCCGGACGCGCCGCGCGCCCTGGCGAAGGTGACGGAGACCCGCTGACGGGGGCGCGGGACCTCACACCCCGAGCACCGAGCCTCCCGTCGCGTCGATGTACTGGCCGGTGATCCACCGGGCGTCGTCCGAGGCGACGAAGGCGACGATGTCCGCCACGTCCGCAGGCTGGCCTATGCGGTCGAAGGCCGAGTAACCGGCCATCTCGGCGCGCTGCTTCTCGGGAATCCCGTCCATCATCTCCGTCTCGATGATACCCGGTGCCACCGCGTTGACCGTGATCCCGCGCGGGCCCAGGTCCTGCGCCAGGGTGTGCGTCAGGACGTTCAGGGCTCCCTTCGTCATCGAGTACCCGATCGTTATCGGGAAGGCGATGCGGGTGACGCCCGACGAGATGTTGATGATCCGGCCGCCGTCACGCAGCCGGGCCAGGCCCTTCTGGATGATGAAGAACGGAGCCTTCACATTGACGGCGAACACCCGGTCGTAGTCCGCCTCCTGGACCTCTCCCACCTGGCTGTAGAGCCCGATCCCCGCGTTGTTCACCAGGATGTCCAGGCCGTCGGCGTGCCGGTCGAACTCGGTCCAGAAGGCTTCGGCGTCGCCCGGCACGCCCAACTCCGTGCCGAAGGCGAAGGCGGATCCCCCCGCGGCCTCGATCGCCGCGACCGTCTCCTTCGCCGCCGTCTCATTGCTGCCGTAATGCACGGCGACCCGTGCGCCGTCCCGCCCGAGCCGCTCGGCGATGCCCCGCCCGATGCCGCGGCTGCCGCCCGTGACCAGTGCCGTCTTCCCCGCAAGCGCGCCCATGAGAGCCGCCCCCTGTTTCTCTAGTGGTCGTTACAGAAAGAACCGTAGCGGACTCCCGGTCGTTTTTCTAGCGGCCGCTATACAATTCACTCCATGGCGACGAAACAGCGCGGACGCCCCCGCTCCTTCGACCGCGAGACCGCGCTGGAGCAGGCTCTGCGCACCTTCTGGGAGCAGGGGTACGAGGCGACCTCGGTCACGGACCTCACCCGGGCGATGGGCATCGGCGCCCCCAGCATGTACGCGGCCTTCGGTGACAAGCAGTCACTGTTCGAGGAGGTCGTGGTGCTGTACGGGCAGACGCACGGCTCCTTCGGCGAGCGCGCCTTCGCGGAGGAGCCGACCGTCCGCGCCGGAGTCGCGCGCATGCTGCACGAGGCGGCCGACAAGTACACGGAAGCCGGGCACCCCCACGGCTGCCTCGTCATCTACGCCGCGACGAACTGCGCGACGCCGGAGGTCGAAGCCGGCCTGCGCGACCGGCGCAACGCCAACGTCAGCTCCATCGAGACCCGCATAAGGGCCGCCGTGGCCACGGGCGAGCTCCCCCCGGACACCGACGCCCCCGCCCTGGCCCGCTACACCGGAGCCGTGCTCCAGGGCATGTCCCAGCAGTCCCGCGACGGAGCGACCCGGCAGGAGCTGGAAGTGATCGCGGAGCTGGCCATGCGGGTCTGGCCCGATGTATAAGTCCGCTGGGCGGCAAGTGAGAGAAAGAGACAACAACAAACATTCGCCGACGCGTAGACACAGGAGAATGGTCTAGTCCACAATGCGTTGGTAAAGCATCCGCTCTTCCCGCACAGGAGGGCGGACCGAGGAACCGGCACTCTCTGCCCTGACCGTGTCGGATCCTCCGATCGGCCGTCCGGTACCGCACATTCCGGTGGTCGGTGTTCCTGAAGGGCTGCGGTGCCGTGGGTGGGTTGAGGGTCCCGCCCTGGCGCCGCGGCTCGTCGGGAATCTCCCGGAGCGGACCCGCCGGACGTGCCAGGTACGCTCGCACACGTGCCCTCCATGAACGACCTCGTACGCCAGCACACCGCTCTCGGTGACTCCGATCTCGAGTGGCTGCATCTGCTGGTCTCGGAGTGGCAGCTGCTCTCCGACCTCTCCTTCGCCGACCTCGTGCTGTGGGTCCCCACCCGCGACGGCACCCGCTATGTCTCCGTCGCGCAGATGCGGCCCAACACCGGCCCCACCTCCTACCAGGACGACATGGTCGGCCACCTCGTCCCGCGCGGCCGCCGCCCGCTGCTCGACGCCGCCCTGGACGAGGGCCGCATCGTGCGCGAGGGCGACCCCGAGTGGCGCGAAGAGGTCCCGGTGCGGGTCGAGTCCATTCCCGTACGCAGGGAAGGGCGTGTCCTCGGCGTCATCGCGCGCAACACGAACCTGCTCACGGTGCGCACCCCCTCACGCCTGGAGCTGACCTACCTCCAGTCGGCGTCCGACCTCGCCCAGATGATCGCCGCCGGATCCTTCCCGTTCCCCGGCCAGCAGGTCGACATGGACGCGTCCCCGCGCGTGGGCGACGGTCTGCTCCGTCTCGACGCGGACGGCATCGTCCAGTACGCGTCGCCGAACGCGCTCTCCGCGTACCACCGCCTCGGTCTGGCCGCCGACCTGGTCGGTCACCACCTCGGCACCGCGACCGCCGAACTCGCCCCGTCCCGCGGCCCGGTGGACGAGGCGCTCGCCAAGCTCGCCAGCGGCTGGGCGCCCCGCGAGTTCGAGATCGAGGGCGGTGACGGCGTGATCCAGCTCCGCGCGATCCCGCTCAAGCCCAAGGGCCCGCGCATCGGCTCGCTCGTACTCCTTCGCGACGTCACCGAACTGCGCCGTCGCGAGCGGGAGTTGATCACCAAGGACGCGACCATCCGGGAGATCCACCACCGGGTGAAGAACAACCTCCAGACGGTTGCCGCGCTCCTTCGCCTGCAGGCGCGCCGCATCGACTCCGCCACCGGCCGCGAGGCGCTCGAAGAGGCCGTACGCCGCGTGGGCTCCATCGCCATCGTGCACGAGACGCTCTCCCAGAACCTGGACGAGCGCGTGGAGTTCGACGAGATCGCCGACCGCGTACTCGCGATGGTGGCGGAGATCTCGCCGGGCAAGGTCACGGGCCGGCGCACCGGACGCTTCGGCATCCTGGACGCCGAGGTGGCGACCCCGCTGTCGATGGTTCTCACGGAGGTGCTGCAGAACGCCCTGGAGCACGGCTTCCAGGAAGGCGACACCGGAACGGTCGAGGTCTCCGCCGTACGCGGCGGCACCACCAAGGACGCCCGTCTGCTCATCACGGTCCAGGACGACGGCGTAGGCCTGCCCGACGGCTTCGATCCGCACCGCTCGGGCAACCTCGGCCTGCAGATCGTCCGCACCCTGGTCGAGGGCGAGATGGGCGGCACCTTCGACATGGTGCGGGCCCCGGAGCGTGGCACGCAGGTCGTCCTCGACATCCCGGTGCGCGGCGACAAGTAGCGCCGGGGGGAGGGGAGATCACGGCAGATCACCCGCCCGGCACCGCACATGCAAAGCAGTGAGCCCCGGACCGAAGTGGTCCGGGGCTCACTGCTCACGTTGCGTTGCGCATCGGGGGTACTGCGCGGCTGCGGCTCGGGGGCGGGAGATGCGTACTCGCTGTACGCGCCGCCGGGCTCAGGCTCGTAGGGGGCGTGAGCGTCAGGCGCTTGCCTGGCGTGCACGGTTGCGAGCGGCGCGGCGCTTCATTGCGCGGCGCTCGTCCTCGCTGAGGCCACCCCAGACGCCGGAGTCCTGGCCGGACTCGAGCGCCCACTGCAGGCACTGCTCCATGACGGGGCAGCGGCGGCAGACGGCCTTGGCTTCCTCGATCTGCAGCAGCGCAGGACCGGTGTTGCCGATGGGGAAGAAGAGCTCGGGGTCTTCCTCGCGGCAAACGGCGTTGTGACGCCAGTCCATGGCTGCTACCTCTCCTTGGTATTACATGCAGGTTGCTTGTGAATGTGAACGCTTTCACGAATCCCTCGACAGCGGAAGGGACGTTCGTCACATACGCGACGATGTCCTATGCGTTGAGGAGGGGGTTCTGGCTATCTGTGGGGCCGATGTTGCGGGCCGTCCCGATCGCCATGTAGAGATTCGCAAACCTCGGCGGCGGATACAACCCCTTCCGGCAAGTTTTTTTTGATTCCTCGGTGTCGGCTGAGTCACAGCCGTACTTCCATGGGGTGGACCCTGGCCTAAACGTTCGAGTGAAAGGACTTTGGGCCCTTCTACTCACACAATCACACGCAGTGCACGGCGTACGCCTGTGAACGTCACGCTCGTGCGCAGCCCCAGGTGGTCACCGTCCATCTGAAGGGGGAGCGGCACCTTCGAATGCAAGGTGAAGTCGGTGAGGTCATGGAGCGTAACCGCGTGCTTGCCGTGCGGTCCCCGATCGGGCGTCGACGTCAGGAGCTGTGTCCCGTACCGGGCGACCGCGGTGGTGGAGAGCTTCTTCAGACCGAGCACGTCGAGGCCCGTGTCGAAGGAGGCCTGCGGGGACGCGTACATCGGGCGATTGCCCAGGTAGGTGTAGGGAGAGGTGTTGCAGACTATGGAGAGCACGAGGTCGGTCACCGGGTCCTCGCCGGCCCGTTCCAGCGTGATCATTCCGTGCCTGCGGTGCGGCTCGTCGAGGAACTGACGGAACACCTGGCGCAAATACAGCGCATGGGTGGACCGCTTCCCGCGCTCCCTCTGCTGTTCGACTCGTCCCACCACTCCGGCGTCGAAACCGAATCCCGCGGCGAACGTGAACCAGTGCCCCGGAACGGCTTCGTCCTCCGTGCCGGGAGTTCCCGACAGGTGGCCCAGGCTCACTGTGCGTTCGCTTCCCTCACGCAGGGCGTCGAGCAGCGCGCCGGTCGCCTCCACGGCGTCGTTGGGCAGACCGAGGGCGCGCGCGAAGACATTGGTGGAGCCGCCGGGTACGACGGCGAGGCGGGGGAGGCGGTCCGGGGCGGGGCCGTTGTGCAGCAGGCCGTTGACGACCTCGTTGACCGTGCCGTCCCCGCCGAGGGCGACGACCAGCTCGATGTCCTTGCTCTCCGCGGCCTGTCTGCCGAGGTCCCGGGCGTGGCCGCGGTACTCCGTGGTGACCGCCTCGAGTTTCATCTCGCTCGCCAGCGCGTGGATCAGTACGTCACGCGTGCGCGCGCTGGTGGTGGTTGCCGCTGGGTTGACCACAAGGAGTGCACGCATGCGAAGCAGAGTACCTAGCGGTCTTTACCTGGCCTAGACCGAGGGTGCGCACCGGGGACCGGAGCGCGGACACGCACAGCTACCCTGCAAGGGTGAGTACTGAGCGGAACCCCACCCCCGAAGCCCCGGAATCAGGCCCGCGTCCCGGACGCCTGACGGCCGCGGCGGCGCTCGCCGCGCTGGAGGGCGCCGCACTCATCGCCGCCGGTGTCTACATGCTCGTGATGGGCCTCGCGGGTGACCCCGACAGCCCGGAACAGGCCACGACGGGCGGCGTCACGCTGATCGTCCTCGCGCTGCTGCCCCTGCTCGCCGCCCGCGGCCTGCTGCGCCGCCGCAGCTGGAGCCGGGGGCCCGCCATCATCACGCAGATCATGGCGCTTCCGGTGGCCTGGCAGCTGCTGCAGGCGGACAGCATGGCCATCCCGGGCGGCATCGCGCTCGCCGCCGTCGCGGTGACCGCGCTCGTCCTGCTGGTCAATCCCGCCACGACCGAGGCCCTCGGCATCAAGGGCCCGGGGAACGTACAGGACGACGTGAAGTAGCCGTCCCGCACGAGACGTCCCGAAGGAGCAGACCCGGAGGGGCGGTCTGCTCCTTCGTCACTCCTCGACGAGGAGCTTCTCGCGCAGCTGCGCGAGTGTGCGGGCGAGAAGCCGGGAGACGTGCATCTGGGAGATGCCGACTTCCTGTGCGATCTGCGACTGCGTCATGTTGCCGAAGAACCGCAGCAGCAGGATGCGCTTCTCGCGCGGTGGAAGGTCTTCCAGGAGCGGTTTGAGGGACTCCCTGTACTCGACGCCCTCCAGGGCCTCGTCCTCCGCGCCCAGGGTGTCCGCGACCGCAGGGGACTCGTCGTCCGTGTCCGGGACGTCCAGGGACAGCGTCGAGTACGCGTTGGCCGACTCCAGGCCCTCCAGGACCTCCTCTTCGGAGATGGCCAGCTTCTGGGCGAGTTCGTGCACCGTGGGGGAGCGGCCGTGCTGCTGGGACAGCTCGGCGGTCGCCGTGGTCAGGGCGAGCCTGAGCTCCTGGAGGCGCCGCGGCACCCGGACCGCCCAGCCCTTGTCGCGGAAGTGGCGCTTGATCTCGCCGACGACCGTGGGCGTCGCGTACGTGGAGAACTCCACGCCGCGCTCCGGGTCGAAGCGGTCCACGGACTTGATCAGGCCGATGGTGGCGACCTGCGTCAGGTCGTCGAGGGGCTCGCCGCGGTTGCGGAAGCGGCGGGCCAAATGCTCGACGAGCGGCAGGTGCATGCGGACCAGCTTGTTGCGCAGCTCCGCGTACTCAGGGCTGCCGTCCTTCAGCGTGCGCAGCTCGATGAACATCGCGCGTGCACCACTGCGGTCCTGCGGATCGTGCCGGGTGTGCTGCTGCTCACCGTGTTCGCTCATGTATCCCGCCCGTTGCGCGCCGCCGCGGGCGGAGGGCTTTGCGCGCTCCTCCTGGGCGGTCGGCTCTGCCTGCTCCGACGCATCAGCCACAGTCGACGGACCCGGCTGCTCCGGGTCCTGAGGGTGCGGCCTGGCCTGCTGCTCGGGGATGCCCGTGAGCGCCGGCTCCACCGGAGCCTCGCGCCCCCGCGTCGGCCTTATCGGCGTACCTCCCCGCCCGCCGGACAGACCTCGTGTGCCGCGCTCTTCGTCCCGCACCGGCCCCTCCCCGTCCCTCACGCCGGCCCGGGTCCCGCGCCGCGCTTCTTGTAGAGACTGATCGAGACGGTGTTGTCCTCGGCCACGGAGGAGTCGACCTGACCCGCGAGGGCGGACAGCACAGTCCAGGCGAAGGTGTCCCGCTCCGGGGCCCGGCCGTCGGTGGTCGGCGCCGAGACGGTCACCTCCAGGGAGTCGTCGACGAGCCGGAAGACGCAGCTGAGCACCGAACCGGGCACGGCCTGCTGGAGCAGGATCGCGCAGGCCTCGTCGACCGCGATGCGGAGGTCCTCGATCTCGTCGAGAGTGAAGTCCAAACGCGCCGCGAGGCCGGCCGTGGCCGTACGCAGCACCGACAGGTAGGCACCCGCAGCCGGAAGGCGGACCTCGACGAAGTCCTGATTCCCGGGCTCGCCTGCGATCTGGGACACCCTCACCTCCAAGGTGGTACAAGCACTTTCGGGGCTCCAGGTCCGCCGTCCAGCGGCGGTCCGGACTGCGTCACACGGGTAACGCACCACGTAGTTCTGCGGTGACGCTACCGCGCTCCCCAGTTCCGTGTCCCGGGGACCCCGCTCCGTTGCTGTCACTCATAGTAAGCCTAAGGGTACGGAGAGTGGCTAGGGGTCTCGCGGTCCCAATTGGAGAGTACGGGCGTCGGGTTGACGTACCCAGGCCTCAGACGATCGAACCGTCCACGAAGCACCAACGCCAGCTCTCGCCCGGTTCGAAGGTCCTCATCACCGCGTGCCCGGTGTCCTTGAAGTGTGCCGTCGCGTGCCGGAAGGGCGAGGAGTCGCAGCACCCCACATGACCGCAGTCCAGACAGAGGCGCAGTTGCACCGGGTGACTGCCGACCGCCAGGCACTCGAGGCAGGTCTCGCTCAGTGGCGCGGGCTCAGGGTGCGGCAGCGCTGCGACATGCGGGCACTCGTTCATGATTGCCAGGTTACGACGGGAACGCGTATCGCGGAGGGCCTGACCGATGGACGTACTGCCCCTGGTGGCACTGATCGCGGCGAGTGCCGCGGTGGCCGGAGCCGCGCGCTGGACGCCGGTGCCCGCGCCGCTGCTGCTCGTCGCGGTGGGTCTCGTCGCCGCGTATGTGCCCGGAGTTCCGGACTACCACCTGGACCCGCACATCGTGCTGCCGCTGATCCTGCCGCCCCTGCTGCACACCGCGGCCCTGGAGAGTTCGTACCTCGATCTGCGCGCCAACATCAGACCCGTGGCGCTCCTCTCGGTCGGGTACACGCTGTTCGCGACCCTCGCCGTCGGCTATCTCGCGTATCTGCTGATCCCCGATCTGCCACTGACCGCCGCGCTGGTCCTCGGCGCGGTGATCGCGCCGCCGGACGCGGTGGCGGCCACGGCCATCGCGCGGAAGGTGGGGCTGCCGTCGCGGATCACCACGATCCTGCAGGGCGAGTCGCTGGTGAACGACGCGACCGCGATCACCGCCTACAAGGTCGCCCTCGCGGCGGCGATCGGCGAGGGCGCGAGCTGGGCGGGCGGGATCAGGGAGTTCCTGGTGGCCGCGGTCGGCGGGGTCGGTGTCGGTCTTGTCCTCATGGTGCCGATCCACTGGCTGCGCCGGCACATGAAGGAGGCGATGCTGCAGAACACCCTCTCCTTGCTGATCCCCTTCGTCGCGTACGCGGCCGCCGAGCAGGTCGGCGCCTCCGGAGTGCTCGCCGTGGTCGTCGTCGCCCTGTTCCTCGGGCACCGCTCCTGGGAGGTCGACTTCGAGACGCGGCTCCAGGAGGCCGCCGTGTGGAAGGTGGTCGCGTTCATCCTGGAGTCGGCTGTCTTCGCGCTCATCGGCCTGCAACTGCCGCTCGTGATCGAGGGGCTCGGCGAGTACAGCGGCGTACAGGCGGCCTGGTACGCCCTGGGGGTCTTCTTCCTCGTCGTGCTCGTGCGCTTCGTGTGGTCGTACCCGGCGACCTATCTGCCGCGGATCCTGTCGACGCGCATCAAGGAGCGGGAGTCCGACATGGACTGGCGGCGGCCGCTGATCGTCAGCTGGGCCGGGATGCGCGGCGTGGTGTCGCTGGCCATCGCCTTCTCGATCCCGCTCGTCATGGACGACGGGGAGCCGTTTCCCGCACGGAACCTCGTCCTGTTCCTGACCTTCACCACGGTGATCGGCACGTTGGTCGTGCAGGGCCTCTCACTGCCGTGGCTGATCCGGGTCCTGAAGCTGCCGGGGCGTGACACGCAGGCGGAGACGCTCGCGGAGGCGCAGGCACAGAACGCCGCCTCGCAGGCCGCGGAGCGGCGGGTGGACGAACTGATGCAGGACGAGCGCAACTGCCTCCCACAGCCCCTCCAGGACCGTCTGCGCACCGTCCTCGAACGACGGCGCAACTCCGTGTGGGAGCGGCTGGGGCAGCCCAACCCCGTGACGGGGGAGTCAGCGGACGAGACCTACCGCAGGCTCGCCCGGGAGGCGATCGCCGCGGAGCGGGAGGTGTTCGTGAGGATGCGGGACGAGCGGCGCATCGACGACGAGATGATGCGGACGCTGCTGCGGAAGCTGGACCTGGAGGAGGCGGCGGCCTACCGGGAGGTCGAGGACTGAGCCGTGGGGGTCGCAGGATCCGTTGCGGTGATCACCGCCGTGACCATGGTGCCCGGGGGAAACGCGCCCTCTTCGGAGAGGGCCGTCAGTGCGTAGAGGAGCTTGGCGACGTAGACGCGCTCCACGGGGAGACCGTGCCGGTCCTCGAAGTCGTCCGCGAACGCGGTGAGTTCAGGAGGCGTGCGGGCGTAGCCGCCGAAGTGGAAGCGCTCGTCCAGGTGCCAGTTGGCGGTGGGGGCGCCGAAGGTCCGCTGCTGCAGGGCCCGTATCTCGGGGCCGAGGAAGCCGCCTTTGAGCACCGGTATGCCGAGCGCGTGCTGGTCCGGGGCGAGGCCGGCGGCCATCCCGGCCAGGGTGCCGCCGGTGCCGCAGGCCACGGCCGCCGTGTGGGTGTGGCCGCGAAGTTCCTCGCCCAGGGCCGTGCAGCCTTGTACGGCCAGGGAGTTGCTGCCCCCTTCGGGGATGACGTAGGGGTCCTTGGCGCCTGTCGCGCGCAGGAGGGCGGCCAGGACCTCCGGTTCGGTCTTCCTGCGGTACGTCGACCGGTCGATGAAGTGCAGGCGCATTCCGTCGGCCGCGCATTGCGTCAGTGACGGGTTCAGGGGGCGCTCGGCGAGTTCGTCGCCGCGGACGATGCCGATGGTGTCCATGCCGAGGAGGCGGCCCGCCGCGGCGGTCGCCCTGAGGTGGTTGGAGTAGGCGCCGCCGAAGGTCAGCAGGGCCTCGTGGCCCGCTGCGACGGCGGCGTCCAGGTTGAGGGAGAGCTTGCGGTACTTGTTGCCCGGGAGGTCCGGGTGGATCAGGTCGTCCCGCTTGAGGGTGAGGGTGACGCCGTGCCGCGCGAACCGGTCGTCCTGGAGCGCTTGGAGCGGCGACGGGAGCCGGGGGCGCGGGCCGGCCGGCGGGGTGGTGCTCACCCCGCCATTCTGCCCGGTGCCGTGCCGGCGGGCACGGCCACGGCCACGGTCTGCTTGCTCGCGGTACTCGCAGTGCTGGCGGTACTCGCGGTACTCGCGTGCTCGAGGAGGTCTACTTGAGGCGTTCCTCGATGCGCTCCCGCATGGTCTTCATGGTGAAGCCCTTGGGATCGATCTTGCCCGGCTGCCACTCGAGGTGGCCGATCACCGAGCGGTGGGTCCAGCCGTGGTGGCGGCAGATGGCCGCCGAGACCCTCTCGATGGCGTCCAGCTGCGCGTCCGGCCACGGGTCCTCGCCGTTGCCGCGGTTCTCGCACTCGAAGCCGTAGAAGTGGCGGTTTCCGTCGGTGTTGGCCTCGTTGTCCGCGGGGAGCGCCTTCTCGGCGATGACCGCGCGCAGGACGTCGTCGTCGCCGAGCCCCGCGTGGTTGGCGCGGCCGTACCCGACGAGGTGGACGTGGCCGTCCTTGGTGATGACACCGTGGCACAGCGGGCCGGGCAGCGAGGCGTACCCGTCACGGCAGATCTCCACGGTGCGCTGACTGCCCGACGTGGCCGTGTGGTGGATCATCACGCCGTGCACGGGCCCCCACGGCCCCTTGTGGTTGCGGTTGTGGTGACGCCAGTCGCCGACTTCGACGACGGTCACACCTTCGTCCTTGAGCGCGTCGAGGAACCTGCTCGCGGACATGGGTGGGGCCATGGCCGACTCCTTTGCGGAGCACGACGGCCGCCGGTCGCGGACCGTCTCGTATGTCCGCTTTTACCGGAACCACGGTGCCCGGACCAGGTGTTCGGAGGTATTCCGTCGCTGTTCGGGCACCGTGCGAGCCGATTTGGTCAGCCGCGGTGGTCGCCGCTGTGCAGGAACGCGTCGCCGTTCGTCGCGATGTGCGCCTCGAGCGCCTGCAGGGCCTGCTGCGTGGCCTCGGGCGTGCCCGTGCCGTGCTGCTGGGCGTAATACGCCGCGCCCAGCTTCTTCAGGAGGTCGCCGCCCGTGCGCTGCGCCTGGACCTCGTCGATCTTCTGCTTGCCCTGGGTGAGTCCGCGCTGCGCCTGTTCCTTGGCGCGATCCAGGAAGCCTGCCATTGCCGTCTCCTACGGATTGGTGCGGATTGGTGCATATCTGTACGAAGGGTATCGGCCGTTGTGTCCTGTTCAACGGATGCGCGGATCTTGGAGTTCCCCGCCCCCGGCAACCCCGTTCCTGGTACGCGGGTGAGTGCCCCGTCTCGCCTGATCCATTCCCGCTCGTTTGTGTAATGGCGCCGGCACTCACCGTGCTGGAAAGGTTGTCGGCGCAGATCAGCGCTTGATCGGGAGGGCATTGCCAATGTCGGTAGGCGAAGAGATCCGTGCAGAGCAGTCCGAGCCGCAGCAGAGCTTGGGTACATCGGCCGCGCGGAATCTGGCCACCACCACCAAGTCCGCGCCGCAGATGCAGGAGATCAGCTCCCGCTGGCTCCTGCGGACGCTGCCGTGGGTGCAGGTGCAGGGGGGTACGTATCGAGTGAACCGGAGGTTGAGCTACTCGGTCGGTGACGGCCGGGTGACGTTCGTGAAGACCGGAGACCGGGTGCAGGTCATCCCGGCGGAGCTCGGCGAGCTGCCGGTCCTGCGGGACTACGAGGACATCGAGGTCCTGGGGGAGCTGGCCCAGCGCTGCCAGCAGCGGGAGTTCGCCGCAGGGTCGGTGATCACCTCCTTCGGCAGCCAGGCCGACGAGGTGTACCTGCTCGCGCACGGCAGGGTCGAGAAGATCGGCACCGGGCCCTACGGAGACGACACGGTCCTCGGGTCGCTCGCCGACGGTGCCTACTTCGGCGAGCAGGCACTGCTCGACCCGGAGGCCATCTGGGAGTACACGACGCGCGCGGTGACCGCGTGCACCGTGCTCACGCTGCCGCGCCAGGACCTGGAGCAGGTCGCGGAGCGCACGGACTCGCTGCGCGAGCATCTCCGGCGGCTGCGGGCCATCCCCGCCCAGCGGACGAACAGGTTCGGCGAGGCACCCATCGACCTCTCCGCGGGCCACATCGGCGAGGCCGTGCTGCCGGGCACGTTCGTCGACTACGAATCGGCGCCGCGTGAGTACGAACTGAGCGTCGCCCAGACCGTTCTGCGCATCCACACGCGCGTGGCCGACCTCTACAACCAGCCGATGAACCAGACCGAGCAGCAGCTGCGGCTCACGGTCGAGGCGCTCAAGGAGCGCCAGGAGCACGAGCTGATCAACAACCGCGAGTTCGGGCTGCTCAACAACTGTGAGTACGAGCAGCGGCTGCAGCCCCACGACGGCGTGCCGAGCCCGGACGACATGGACGAACTGCTCAGCCGCAGGCGGGGGTCGAAGCTCTTCCTGGCCCACCCGCGCGCGATCTCCGCGTTCGGCCGCGAGCTCAACAAACGCGGGCTCGTGCCGGAGACCATCGACATGGGCGGCCACCGCATCCCCACCTGGCGCGGGGTGCCGATCTTCCCGTGCAACAAGATCCCGGTCACCGAGGCCCGCACCACCTCGATCATCTGTATGCGTACGGGCGAGGAGGAACAGGGCGTCGTCGGCCTGCACCAGGTCGGCATCCCGGACGAGATCGAGCCGAGCCTGTCCGTGCGCTTCATGGGGATCAGCGAGCAGGCGATCATCTCGTACCTCGTGTCTACGTATTACTCCGCGGCGGTCCTTGTGCCGGACGCGCTGGGCGTGCTCGAGAACGTCGAGATCGGCCGCTGGCGATGAGGCCGTGTCTGTGGGCGCGGCGCCGGGTACACCCCTTCCGTACGCGCCCGCAGGCCCAGGAACCGCCACCGTCCGCATCCTCTCCGGGGTGAGTCCATGACGGACACGACGACGGACGTGACGGAGCACGACGAGTACGACGAGTACGGCGAGCACGACGAGCACGACGAGCACGCGGGGCCCGAGTCGCCCGAAGCGGCGGAGATCCTGGCATCGGCGCGGCTGTGCGTCGACCCGGAGCTGCGCCGGGCGATCGACTCGCTGCCGGGAGCGATGCGCCGCATCGCGCGCTACCACTTCGGATGGGAACACGCGGACGGCTCACCGGCGGCCGGGCACGCGGGCAAGGCGATCAGGCCCGCGCTCGTGCTCGCCGCGGTGCGGGCGCTCGGCGGGGATCAGGCCATGGCCGTCCGTGCCGCGGCAGCGGTGGAGCTGATCCACAACTTCACCCTGCTGCACGACGACGTCATCGACCGCGACGCCACCCGCAGGCACCGGCCCACCGCATGGACCGTGTTCGGCGAACCCGACGCGATCCTGGCCGGTGACGCGCTCCAGGCGCTGGCGCAGCTGCTGCTCGCCGAGGACCCGCACCCCGGGGCCCCGGCGGCGGCCGCCCGGCTCGCCTCCTGCGTGGTCGAGCTCTGCGCGGGCCAGCAGGCGGACGGCGCGCTCGAGCGGCGCGGCCCCGACGAGGTCACGCTCGACGAGTGCCTCGCCATGGCTGAGGCCAAGACGGGGGCGCTGCTCGGCTGCGCCTGTGCGCTGGGGGCGCTGTACGCGGGGGCGGGGCGCAGCGAGGTGGAGGCGCTCGACGGGTTCGGCCGTGAGGCGGGGCTCGCCTTCCAGCTCATCGACGACGTGATCGGCATCTGGGGCGATCCGGGGCACACGGGCAAGCCGGCCCGTGCCGACCTCGCGGCCCGCAAGAAGTCCCTGCCGGTGGTCGCGGCGCTGGCCTCCGGCACCCCGGCCGCCGCCGAACTGGCCGAGCTGTACGGACGTCCGTCGGCCGACGGCGACCTGGACCGCATGGCGCACGCCGTCGAGACGGCGGGCGGCAGGGACTGGGCGCTGCTGCACGCGGGCGACCGGATGTCCCGCGCGATCAACCAGCTCGCCGGCGCGGTGCCGGTCCCGGAGGCGGCGGGCAGCCTGCTGGCACTCGCGGAGTTCGTGACGCGGCGTACGCACTGAACGTACGGAGCATTACGGGGGCGGACGAAGACGTACGGCGACGTACGAAGACGTGTGGAGAGGAGACCGATCCGACAAGACGGGCCGAACAGGACGGTCGGACGCGACCAACAGGACGGTCGGACGTGACCGAACAGGACGGTCGGACGCGACCGACGGGCCCCGCACCCTGCCGATATCCGGCCGGGGTGCGGGGCCCGCCCGTGTGCCGGGGCCCGATCGCTTAGGCTGCACCCGAAGCAACCGGTGGGGCGTTACGGGCAGTTGAGCATGGTCGAGGGGCAAAGGGGCGGGCTGTGGGCGTAGTCATCCGGAGGGCCGGGGAGAGCGACAGAGCGGACGTGGTCCGGCTGCTCGACGAGGCGTTCCGAGACGATCCGGTGAGCGGCTGGGTCTTCCCCGAGGAGGAGCACCGCCGCAGCAGGCACGGCGCTCTGATGGACGCCTTTCTCGACCTCGCGCTGAGCCTGGGCCACGTAGACCTCGCGGAGGACGGCTCGGCCGTCGCGCTGTGGTGGTCCGTCCCCGCGGGTGAGGACGAGGGCGCGGAAGAAGGGCCCGCGCAGCTGCGCGCGGCCGTCGACCCGGACAACGCGCGGGTCGAGGAGATCGGCAGGCTGACCGGTGAGGCGCACCCGACCGACCGGCCCCACCAGTATCTGCACATGATCGGCGTGAGCCCGGAGCGGCAGGGCGAGGGGCTCGGCTCGGCGCTGATCGGAGCCGTACTCGAACGCTGCGACCGCGAAGGGCTGCACGCCTATCTGGAGGCGAGCAGCAGCCGCAGCCGCGCGCTGTACGCACGGCTCGGGTTCCAGTTCACCGGAAACGCCATCGATCTGCCGGACGGCCCGCACCTGTGGCCGATGTGGCGGGAGCCCCGGCCGTTCGGCACAGACGGTGGCGGCACCGGCCGATTCGCATAAAGTCGTCAAAGCGCCGCTGTGTTGTCCGTAGACACAACGAAGGGGGGGACGAGCCTGATGTCCCATGAAATGACCCGAGAGGTGTCCGGCGACACGTCCCGCGAGCGACTTCTGGCGGAGGCATTCGTGGACCTGGCCGACTCCTTGACCGACGATTTCGACGTCGCCGAATTTCTGCAGAGCCTGGCCACACGCTGTGTGGAACTGCTCGGCGTCTCGGCCGCGGGTGTCCTGCTGACGGATCCCGAGGGCGAGTTGAGGCTCGTCTCGGCGTCCGGCGAGCACGCCTGGGTGCTCGATCTGTTCGCCCTGCAGCAGGAAGAGGGGCCGTGCCTGGACTGCTACCGCTCCGGCACGGCGCACGCGAACATCGCACTCGGCGGGCCGCAGGCGACCACCGCCTGGCCGCAGTTCGCGACGCGCGCCCGGGAGGCCGGCTACGAGATGACGCAGGTGCTGCCGCTGCGCCAGGGCGATCAGGTCCTCGGCACGCTGAATCTGTTCCAGGCGAAGCGGACGGTCCTTGGCCCCGACGAGATCGCGCTCGCGCAGGCCCTCGCGGATGTCGCGACGATCGCGATACTCCACCGGCGTTCGCTGGAGCAGAGCGAGATGCGGCGCGGTCAGTTGCAGGAGGCGCTCACCAGCCGGGTCGCCATCGAGCAGGCAAAGGGTGTGCTCGCCGAGCGCTGGAAGTGCACGGTCGACGAGGCGTTCGAGGCGCTGAGGCGCCATGCGCGGGCGAACCGGCTGCGGCTCTCGGAGTGTGCTCAGCAGGTGGTGGCGGGGGAACTCGACACGGAGGGAATCCGCCGGGGGTGACGCGGTGGTTCCACTGGCTCCACCCCCTCGGCGCCGCGCCCCTCAGCGCCCTCCCTGCCGCGACCCAGAACACGAAGAAGCGAATCCGAGTCAGGAGCCCCCTTGCGAAAGCTCACCTACTTCGTCGCAGTGTCGATCGACGGCTTCATCGGTGACCGGAGCGGCGACGCGGAATCCTTCATGCCGTTCGTGGACGAGGAGTTCCTGGAGTTCCTCAAGGCGGAATATCCGGAGACGATTCCGACCGAGGGGCGCCGGATGCTCGGTCTCCAAGACCTGGAGAAAAAGCATTTCGACACGGTCGTCCAGGGCAGGGGCAGCTACCGGCTCGCCCTGGACGCCGACATCACGAGCCCGTACGGGCACCTGCGCGAGTACGTGGCGTCCACCACCCTCGACAAGTCGCCCGACCCGAACGTCGAGATCATCTCCGGTGACCTGGTCCGCAAGATCCGCGAACTCAAGCGGGAGGACGGCGAGTTCGGCATCTGGCTGTGCGGTGGCGCGAAGGTCGCGGGGGAGCTGCGGGACGAGGTCGACGAGCTGGTCGTCAAGACGTACCCGGTGCTTCTGGGGACCGGCATGCCGATGTTCGGCGGAGACCCGGACGCGGCGAGCGTGATCAGTGAGTTCGCGCTCGACGCGTCCCGGGTCTTCGGGAACGGCGTCGTCGTGCGGACGTACCGCAGGAAGCGCTGACGGCTGGGCTTTCCGGCCGGGGCGACCCGCCCTACCCTGAACATATGGGCAGCGATGGAAGCCGGTCCGGCCCCCGCCCGCAGCGCGAGCCGGTGTGCGCGAGCTGCGGACGGCCTGTCGGTACGGCCATCAAGCGGCGCAAGGTGCTCGGGGCGTACGTCCCTGTGTGGGGCCCCGGCCCTTGCCACAACCCGCAGTGCGAAGCGTGCGTCGAGTCGGAGCCCGCACCCGCGCGCTCCGACGACGACTGAGGCACGAGGCCCTGGTGGACTCGGCGCTGAGGGTGTGACGGCGACGATGCGTACCGAGACGCCATGGGGGCCGTGGGAACCGGACCCGCTCGCCGAGGTCGCCGCCCGGTTCGCGCAGGCGCGCGTCCCGTGGTGGATCGCCGGTGGGTACGCGCTGGAGCTGGCCGCCGGTCACGCCTTCCGGGAGCACGCGGACATCGACGTGTCCCTGCTGCGCCGCGATCAACTCGCCGTGCAGGAGGTGTTGCCGTCGTGGGAGTGGTGGGCCGCCGATCCGCCGGGGACGCTGCGGCGTTGGCTGCCGGGGGAGGTGCTGCCGCCCGGCGTGCACGACATCTGGTGCAGGCCGGGCGAGAGGGAGCCCTGGCGCGTTCAGTTCATGCTGGAGGAGTCCGAGGGGCCTGTCTGGGTGTCGCGCCGTGACCCACGGGTGCGGCGGCCCGTAGAAGAGATCGGCCTGGTCGGCGCGGACGGCGTCCCCCGCCTGGCCCCGGAGATCCAGCTCCACTACAAGGCGAAGTCGCCCCGGCCCAAGGACGAGCAGGACTTCGACGCGCTCCTGCCCGTGCTGTCCGAGCCCCAACGGGCCTGGCTGGCAGGGGCTGTTGAGGGAACGTACGGTCCGCACCCCTGGGCCGCCCGGCTGCGGGGCTGATACGGGGCTGATGCGGGGCGGGAGGTATGGTCCGACGGTTCCGGTACGTGAGTCGCCTGGGGAGGGGACGGACTGATGGGGCTGCGGGGGATGACGCGGTGGGCGGTGACCCGGTGGGCTGTTGCGGGTCTTGTGGCCGTGGGGCTCGCTGGGTGCGGGTCCGATGCGTCGGGGAGAGGCGAGGGCGATCCCGGTGTGCCCTCCGTGAAGGCGGACGAGGATCTGCCTGAACTTCCCCTGGAACGCTATGAGTTCAGCACACGGGACAATCGGCGCCACACAGAGGCGCAGGCGCGCATGGCGCGGAGCTGCATGCGCAAGCTCGGCTTCGAGGACTTTCCCCTCCATCCGAAGCAGCCGCAGGGATCGGTGACGCTGAACGCGGTGGCGATGTCGTCGTATCCGTACGGGCCGCTCGACCTCGACAGCGCCCGCCGCTGGGGCTACGGCTGGGACCCGGAGCTGTCCCCGGCCGATGGAGCACGGCATGAGGGCCGCGCCATGACGGCGGACGAGCACAAGGCGATGTACGGACTGAGCCGCGAGCCCGCCGAGGGCTGCGCGCGCAGCGGCACCGAGCGCCTCACCGAAGGCGTACGGGACAAGCGGCGCATGTGGACGTATGCCCCCGGGCGGAGCCGGAGCCTGGACAAGGCCGTCGCCGAGGACAAGCGGGTGCGCGAGGCCCTCGACACCTGGTCCGACTGCGTGGAGAGCAAGGGCGCCAAGCGCTACAAGACCCCGGGCGACGCGTTCCGGGACAAGGCGTGGCACCGCGGGAGCGACCGGGGCGGCAACACCGGCCAGACGAAGAAGGAGCTTGCCACGGCGACCGCCGACGTCGAGTGCAAGCGGGAGCACAACACGGCCGGTGTCTGGTGGGCGGTTCGCGAGGAGAAGCAGCGCGCCGATCTGGCCCGCCACAAGGACGTGTACGAGGCCGTGCGCGCGGACCAGGACCGGGTGCGGGCCAATGTGAGGCGGGTGCTCGGCGGCGCGCATCCCCGGTGAGCGGTAGCCCACATCCGCATCACAAGGAGCATCGGTCATCTGCATCATGGGCTCATGGACATGATCGGGCTGGATCAACTTCCGTCGGCCGTCGATGCCGGGCAGCTGCTCGCGCTCGCCGACGGCTATCACGCGCGCACCGCACGGCCCCTGGGCGTCCGCGAGGCCGGCGGGCATCTCGTGAAGGCGTACGCCGTCGAGGCGCCGGGGCGGAAGGTGACCGGGCGGTACGAGGAATCGGCGCTCGCGCTCGCCGGGGCGCACCTGGGGCTCGGCCGTGCCCGTGGGTCGGCCGGTCTCGCCGTGCTGATCGTGCACGCGGGCGGTGACGGGGACTACGTCCTCGTGCAGAGCTGGATCGAGGGCTACATGTCGGACCTCGCGGTCTTCGTCGGGCCCGCCGGGCACCCCGGTGAGCTGCGGCCGGGACGCGCCGGTCTCGCGCCCTGCGTGTGGGAGGCCGCCGTGCTCACGCACGAGCGGGACGCGTACGTGCGGTGCGTGCTCGACGGGGGCGGGAGCCTCGCGGAGCGGCTCACCGCGTGGGGCCAGGACGTCATCGAGGGGGACCTGCGATGACGTACGAAGGATCGCCCGCCCGGAAGAAGGGATCGCCCGCTCAGGAAGGATCGCCCGCGCAGAGCGGCGAAGAGCCCGGCGGGCAGCACGGTGAAGCCCCCCGCGTCCGCCACGCCCGCCCCGCCGACCTTCCCCGCGTCGTCGAACTCGTCGCCGAGCACGCCGCGTACGAGAAGGGAACGCCGCCCGCCCCCGGCCTGGAAGAGCGCCTGGCCGCCCTGCTCTTCGGGGTGCCTGACCCGCGCCTGCGCTGCCTGGTGGCCGAGCTGCCCGGTGGCGAGGTCGTCGGCTATGCCACCTGCGCGCCGGAGATCTCCACCTGGGACGGCTCCGAGTACCTGCACATGGACTGCCTCTTCCTGCGTGACGGTCACCGGGGTCTCGGCCTCGGCGAGCTCCTGACGGACGCGGTGGCGGCCCTGGCCCGTGCGCTCGGCCTCACCGAGGTCCAGTGGCAGACGCCCGCGTGGAACGAGGGCGCGATCCGCTTCTACGGCCGGATCGGCGCCGAGGCCAAGGAGAAGCTGCGCTTCGCCTGGCAGGTGCCGCCGCTGCTGCCGCCACCACCGCCGCTGCCGTTCGACGCCGTGCTCTCCGATCTCGACGGCGTGATCCGCTTCTACGACATGTCGGAGATGGAGGCGATGGAGCGCGCCGCCGGTCTCCCCCACGGCAGCACCGCCGAGATCGCCTTCGCGCCCGAGACCGATCTGCCGCTGATGCTCGGGCGCAGCGGCAAGGAGGAGTGGGTGGAGGCGATCGCGCGCGGCCTCGCGGACCGGGTGCCCTACGAGCGCGGGCACGCCCTGGGCACCGCGCTCGCCGAGGCGAGGTTCTCCGCCGACGCCACCGTGGTGGACCTGCTCCGGCGGGCCCGCGCCCACCTGCACGTGGCGCTCGTGACGAACGCGACCCCCTGGCTCGACGACGACCTGGCCGAGCTCGGCATCGCCGACCTCGCGCACACCGTGGTCAGCAGCGCCGGCGTCGGCATCGTCAAGCCCGACCGCCGGATCTACGAGATCGCCGTGGAGCGGGCAGGGGTCCCGGCCGAGCGCTGCCTGTTCGTGGACGACCGCAAGGAGAACGTGGACGCGGCGGTCGCGCTCGGCATGGTGGGGCTGCACTACACGGGCCCCGAGGATCTGCGGGAGGCGCTGGCCCCGGTGCTCGGCCGGGGCTGACCCCGGCCGGATCTCTCGTCGCCTTGCCCATCACCTCCGTCGTAGAGCCCGGCTACCGCACCGTCCACCGCCCGCCCGCCATCAGCTCCCTGCCCTTCAGCTCGTCGGCCTCGCGCCAGGCCTGGAGCCGCTGCGGGGTGATGCGGAAGTAGGTGTAGACGGTGTCGAGCTTGCGCGGGTCGAAGCCCGTCTTCTCGGCGAAGGCGTCACCGGCCTCTGCGGTCAACTCGCCCTCGCCGAGGGCTCGTACGTCCCCCTCGATGAGAATGACGTCGCGGGTCGGCCCGACGCCGACCCGCGCCTTGCCGGTCGCCCGGAGGTTGCGGCCGGTGACGCTGGCATCGGGCGTGGCCACCAACAGGCTCTCGCCGTCCCAGAGGAAGGACAGCGGGATGAGATACGGGGTCCCGCCGTCCGCGTCGGCCGTGGCCACCCACACGTCGACGTCGTGGGTGAGGCGGTGCAGGGCGTCCAGCTTGCGCTGCTCGGGCGCGCGGGGTCCTGTCGTCTCCGTGCTCATGCGCTCTGTCCCGACGTCCGGCGCGAGATGCGGGCGGCCGGTGTGGCGTACGCGTTCATTACTGTTCTCCTCCAAGTGCGCTGAAACGGTGCGTCACTTCCATGACGGATCGCGACGAGGGAATGTGACAGATGGACCATAACGAAGCAGCGGTGGGCCAGAACGAAGCAGCGGTTGACCAGAACGAAGCGCTGGCGGCCCGCTTCGAGGAGCACCGGCCGCATCTGAAGGCCGTCGCCTATCGCATGCTCGGCTCGCTCAGCGAGTCCGATGACGCGGTCCAGGAGTCCTGGATCCGGCTCAGCCGCGCCGACACCGGCGAGGTGGCGAACCTGGGGGGATGGCTGACGACCGTCGTCGGCCGGATCTGCCTCGACATGCTGCGTACGCGGCAGTCGCGGCGCGAGGAGTCCCTGTCCCTCTCGATGGACACGCATGTGCCGGACCCGGTGGTGAGCTGGGGGGACGTCGTCGACCCCGAGCAGGAGGTGCTGCTCGCCGACTCGGTCGGCCTCGCGCTCCTCGTCGTGCTCGAGACGCTGGCGCCCGCCGAACGTCTCGCCTTCGTGCTGCACGACATGTTCGCCGTGCCCTTCGACGAGGTCGCCCCCATCGTGGAGCGCACCCCGGCCGCGACCCGCCAGCTGGCGAGCCGGGCACGCCGCCGGGTGCAGGGATCGGCGCCCACCCCCGACAACGACCCCGTACGTCAGCGCGAGGTCGTCGGAGCCTTCCTCGCCGCCGCGCGGGGCGGCGACTTCGACGCGCTGCTCGAACTGCTCGACCCGGACGTGGTGCTGCGGGCCGACACCGGCGAACTCGCCTCCGGGCTCTCGAAGTTGGTGCGCGGCGCGAAGACGGTCGCCGGACAGGCTGCGATGTTCTCGAAGGGGGCGCCGACCACCGAGCTGGCGTTCATCAACGGCCGTGTCGGTGTGGTCGGCGTGCCGGGCGGCGAGGTCGTCTCGGTCATGGAGTTCACGATCACCGACGGGAAGATCGTGGAGCTCAACATCCTCGTCGACCCCGCCCGCGTACGGGGTTTGGGCCTCCCCCCGTTCCGCGCCTGAGGCGGGCTCAGCGCCTGACGCCCGCCACCTCCCGCAGGTACTCCTTGCGGCAGAGCGGATTGCGGTCGGTGCGCGGCCGGTCCGGGGCCTCGCCCCGGACCGGCTGGTACCGCTCGAAGGCGGACTCCAGCTCGCCCTCGCCGCGCGTCAGCGAGGGCAGCAGCTGCTCCAGCTCGTGCACGCGGGCCGCGGGGATCTCGCCCTCGACCACGTACGAGGCTCCGCGCGCCGTCTGGGTGTGCGGGACCGCCCGCAGCCGGGAGAGCGCGGGCAGGAGCTGCCCGAACACGTCGTCCGGGACGCTGAGCCAGAAGCGGTGCAGCGGCTCGTGCACCTCGGTGCCGGCCCGCCGCAGTGCGCTCAGCAGGACCAGCGGGGTCAGCTGCCGGAAGTCCCCTGCCGTGCTCGACATGCTCTTGTCGAACGTGCCGTGCGCGTGGCTCTGGCGGGGCCAGTACCCGGAGTGCGTCATGGTGACGACGCAGTCGCCGACGTCCCACCCATGGACCCCCTGCAGCAGCGTCTCCCGCACGGTCTCCTCGACGGCGCGGAAGAACGCGTACGGCATCGAACCGAGCTCGACCTCCAGGCGGAACTCCACGCCGGAATCCGGCGGACCGGGATCGACGCGCAATCCGACGGTGGCCAGGAAGGGGTTGTCGTCCTTGTCGATGATTTCGTACGCGGACCCGCTTCCGGTCACGCGCTCCACGCAGATGGTCGTGGTCTCGCGGAATGCGACGTCAATTCCGTATTCATCGAGGAGAGTCGCCTGGATGACTTCCTTCTGGACCTCGCCGTACAGCGATACGTAGACCTCCTGACGGAGATCGTCCTGCCGCAGATCGATCAGCGGGTCCTGCTCGGCGAGCTGGGCGAGCGCGAGATGCAGTGCGCCTCTGTCACCGGGGCGGGTGGGGACGACGACGGTTTCCAGGGTGGGCGGTGAAAAGTGGTGCCGACCGTCTCCGCCCTTTCTCCCCTCCGGGTCCGGTACGCCGACGACATCACCGATCCGGATGTCGCCGAGCCCCCACAATCTCCCGATCTGCCCGGCGCGAACCCCCTCACGCGTGACGTCGGACCCGCGGTCGAAGACGCTGACCGCGGTGACCTTGCCCTCGCGTCCGCCGCCGAACGGCAGCCGGTCCCGTGTGCGGACCGTCCCCGCGAACATCCGGACGTACGCGATCTTCTCCCCGGCGTCCCCGCGCTCGACCTTGAAGACGGTGCCGGAGGCCGGGGCGTCCGCGTCGCCGCCCTGGGAGGGCAGCAACTCCCGGATGCCCGCGATGAGTTCGCCGACACCCGCGCCGGTGGCGGCCGAACCGAAGAACACCGGGTGCACCAGCGCCTGCTTGGTCTGCGTGCCGAGTTCGCCGCGCAGCCGCCGGTAGGAGAGCCCCGCCTCGTCGTCGACGTACGCGGAGAGCAGGGCGTCGTCGTGCGCGGCGAGCGCGTCGACGAGGCGGGTGGTGAAGGAGGTGTCGCCGCCGTCGAAGGGCACGAAGGCCCCGTCGCGACCGCCGAGGCCGCGAGTCGTTCCCATGGGCACGATGTCCGGGACGAGCCGCTCCGAGATGTCACGCAGCAGACCCTCGTGGCGCGCGCCGCGGCGGTCGATCTTGTTCACGAAGACGAGCGTGGGAATGCGGAGGCGCCGCAGCGTCCGCATGAGGACGCGGGTCTGCGCCTGCACGCCCTCGACCGCGGAAATGACGAGTACGGCGCCGTCGAGCACGCTCAACACCCGTTCCACCTCGGCGATGAAGTCCGGGTGGCCGGGGGTGTCGATGAGATTGACGGTGACGTCGTCGACGGCGAAGGAGACGACGGCGGATTTGATCGTGATTCCGCGCTGCCGTTCAAGGGCAAGCGAATCGGTCTGGGTGTTCCCCGCATCGACGCGACCGATCTCGTCGATGACACCGGCGGCGTGCAGAAGCCGCTCGGTCAGGCTGGTCTTCCCGGCGTCAACATGCGCCAGGATCCCCAGGTTCAGGGTGTTGGACGTGCTCGACGTATGCACGGAGTGTCATGTCCTCTGGGTTGATGGCGATTCCCTTCTGGTTGGACATGAACAAACGGCGCATTACGTCTCCTTGACCGGTCGAGGTGTGCGACAAGTGCAGCAGGGGGCGGTGCGGGGCGGCAACCGATTTAACGGGCGGCGGGAGAACGTGGCGGCCGACTACTGAGGGTGCGGATGCGGGCCAGGGCTTTCGGCGGGATCCTTGGAAGGAGGAGTGAGTGCCATGAGGGTCATGTTGAGAGCGCATCTGGACACACAGATCTCGAACGAGGCGATCAAGAACGGCACACTGCCGAAGCTGATGCAGGCGGTGTCTGAGCAGCTCAAACCCGAGGCGGCGTACTTCGGCCCCAGCGAGGGCGGGCGGGCCGCCACTTTCGTCTTCGACATGCAGGACAGCTCGCAGATGCCGTCCATCGCCGAGCCGTTCTTCCTGGAGCTCGGCGCGAAGATCGAGATCTATCCGGTGATGAACGCCGAGGACCTGCAGAAGGGCCTTGCGGCGCTGCGGGGATGACACAACGCCGAGAGCACCCGGCTCCGCGCGGATGCCGGGTGCTCTCTGATGTGCGAAAGGGCTGACCGCCAGGGGTCAGGCCTTCTTGGTCTCCCAGAAGATCTTGTCGATCTGGGCGATGTAGTCCAGCGCCTTCTGGCCCGTGGCCGGGTCCGACGAGCCCTTGGCGGCCGAGAGGGCCTTCAGGGTGTCGTTGACCAGCTGGTGCAGCTCCGGGTACTTCTCGAAGTGCGGGGGCTTGAAGTAGTCGCTCCAGAGCACCGACACGTGGTGCTTCGCGAGCTCCGCGCGCTGCTCCTTGATGCCGATGGCGCGCGTCTGGAACTGCGCGTCGTCGTTGGCGGCCATCTTCTCCTGCACGGCCTTGACCGACTCCGCCTCGATGCGGGCCTGGGCCGGGTCGTACACGCCGCAGGGCAGGTCGCAGTGGGCGCTGACCTTTACCTTGGGGGCAAACAGGCGGGAAAGCATGTAGCTGTCCTTCCTCGTGATCGTCTTCTCAGGTGGGACATTACTCCGTGAGAGACGGGTTTTCTCGAGTGCCCCCATGGGCTTAGGACAAAAGTCCAGGGTCAGACTGGGACTCGTGGAGGATAGGACCGGGGAGGTGCCGGTGATGCCGGAGCCGTCGCAGGAGAGCGAACGCAGAAGGGCCATCGTGCCGTTGGGAGCGGCCGAGGTGACCGGCCCTTCGATGGTGCCCACGCTTTACCACGGGGATCGCCTGGTGGTGCAGTGGGGCGCACGGGTCCGAGCGGGTGATGTGGTGGTGATCCGCCATCCGTTCCAGCAGGACCTGTTGGTCGTCAAGCGCGCAGCCGAGCGGCGCGAGGGCGGCTGGTGGGTGCTCGGGGACAACGCGTACGCGGGAGGGGACAGCACGGACTACGGCACGGTGCCCGAGGAACTCGTCCTGGGGAAGGTGTGGTTCCGCTACCGCCCGCCCCCGTTCGGGTCCGGTCAGCGCTCGCCGTTCACCCTGCTGCGCTGGGCGGTCTCGGCCGCGCGGCCGGTGCTGGCCGACCGGTCCGTCTCCAGGCGCTTGCGGGCGCGGTAGGCGGCGACGTTGGCGCGGGTCGCGCAGCGGTCCGAGCAGTAGCGTCGGGAGCGGTTTGTCGACGTGTCGAGATAGGCGTTGCGGCAGGGCGCTGCCTCGCACAGGCCGAGGCGGTCGACGCCGTGCTCGGTGAGATGGAAGGCGAGGCCCATCGCGGCGATCGCGGCGTACCCGGACGTCGCGTTCGACGGGTGGTCCGCCAAGTGCATGTGCCACAGCGGGTTGCCCTCGTCGTCGCGGTCGTCGTGGCCCGAGATCTGCGGGCTGACCGGGAACTCCATGAGCAGTGAGTTCAGCAGGTCGACCGCGAGGGTCTCGTCGCCGCCGTCGGCCGCCTCGAACACCGCCCTGAGCCTGGCCCGCACCGAGCGGAAGCGGGTGACATCGGAGTCCGTGGCGCGGCGTGCCGCCTGCGAGCCGCCTCCGAACAGTTCACGGATCGCATCGACCGACGTCAGCGTGTCCTTGTTGCGGCCCGGCTCCTCGCTGTTGACGAGACGTACGGCGTAGTCCGAGTAATAGGCCAGTTCCACTTGTAGTCCTTACCGGGGCGGGCTATCTTCGTCAGGTGCGTGAGTAACGGTTGCGCGTGCTTCGAGGGTATTACGAGAGCGTATTACGTACTGGAGGACTTCTGATGACGGAAACGGTGTCCGGAACCGACTGGCGCGCCTGGCAGGACAGCTGGGACCGGCAGCAGGAGTGGTACCTGCCCGACCGCGAGGAGCGGTTCCGGGTCATGCTGGACATGGTCGAAGCCGTCGCCGGCACCGAGCCGCGCGTCCTCGACCTCGCGTGCGGTACGGGGAGTATTACGGACCGGCTGCTCAAGAGGTTCCCGAACGCGGTCAGCACGGGCGTCGACCTCGACCCCGCGCTCCTCGCCATCGCCGAGGGCACCTTCGCGGGGGACGACCGCGTCACGTTCGTGACCGCCGACCTCAAGGACCCCGAGTGGACGGCGCAGCTCCCGTACGACTCGTACGACGCCGTCCTGACCGCCACCGCCCTGCACTGGCTGCACAGCGAACCCCTGACCACCCTCTACGGCCAGCTCGCGGGACTCGTCAGGGACGGCGGCGTCTTCATGAACGCCGACCACATGCCCGACCCCGCGACGCCCCGCCTGAACGACGCCGACCGGGCCCAGCGGCATGCGCGTATGGATGCCGCTAAGGCCGAGGGCGCCGTGGGCTGGAAGGACTGGTGGCAGCTTGCCGCCAAGGACCCGGTCCTCGCCGGGCCCACCGCCAAGCGCTTCGAGATCTACGGCGACCACGCGGACGGCGACACCCCGCCGCCCGAGTGGCACGCGCGGACGCTGCGCGAGGCGGGCTTCGGCGAGGCGCGGACGGTGTGGTCGTCGCCGTCGGACGCGATGGTGCTCGGCCTCAAGTAGCACAGCACGAAGGGGCGGTACGGATCGTGGATCCGTACCGCCCCTTTCACGTGGTGTACGCGTTACAGAACCTTCGACAGGAACGACTGCGTCCGCTCGTGCTGCGGGTTGGTCAGGACGTCGCGGGGGTGGCCCGATTCGACCACGACGCCTTCGTCCATGAAGACGAGGCTGTCGCCGACCTCGCGGGCGAAGCCCATCTCGTGGGTGACGACGATCATCGTCATGCCGGACTGGGCGAGGTCGCGCATGACGTCCAGGACGTCACCGACCAGTTCCGGGTCGAGGGCGGAGGTCGGCTCGTCGAAGAGCATCAGCTTGGGTTCCATCGCCAGTGCGCGGGCGATGGCCACGCGCTGCTGCTGGCCGCCGGAGAGCTGGGAGGGGTAGTTCTTGGCCTTGTCGGCCAGGCCGACCCGTTCCAGGAGCTGTCCGGCGCGTGCCTTGGCCGCCGACTTCGACTCGCCCTTGACCTGGACGGGGGCTTCCATGACGTTCTCGAGGGCGGTCAGGTGGGGGAAGAGGTTGAAGCGCTGGAAGACCATGCCGATGTCGCGGCGCTTGAGGGCGACTTCGCTGTCCTTGAGCTCGTAGAGCTTGTCCCCCTTCTGCCGGTAGCCGACCAGTTCCCCGTCGACGTAGAGCCGGCCGGCGCTGATCTTCTCCAGGTGGTTGATGCAGCGCAGGAACGTCGACTTGCCGGAGCCGGAGGGGCCGATGAGGCAGAACACCTCACCGGACTTGACCTCCAGGTCGATGCCCTTGAGGACCTCGACGTTGCCGAAGGACTTGTGGACGCCTTCGGACTTCACCATGTGCGTCGTCATCAGTGACCAGCTCCCGCGCGGTTGCCCAGCGACAACATATTGGCCTTGATCTTCTGGAACGGGGTGTCGGGCAGGGCGCGTGAGGAGCCGCGTGCGTAGTAGCGCTCCAGGTAGAACTGTCCGACGCTGAGGATCGACGTCATGATCAGGTACCAGGCCGCCGCAAGCAGCAGGGTCTCGACCGTGGCGCCGGAGGAGGTGCCGATGTCCTGGGCGTAGCGCAGCAGTTCGAAGTACTGCACGGCGGCGACCAGGGAGGTGGTCTTGAGCATGTTGATGACTTCGTTGCCGGTCGGCGGCACGATCACGCGCATCGCCTGGGGCAAGACGACGCGGCGCAGGGTCTTGCCGTGGCTCATGCCCAGCGCCTGGGAGGCCTCGGTCTGGCCCTCGTCGACCGAGAGCAGGCCGGCGCGGCAGATCTCGGCCATGTAGGCGGCCTCGTTGAGGCCCAGGCCCAGCAGCGCCGTCAGGAACGGCGTCATGAAGTCCGACCACTCGTCCTTGTAGACGGGGCCCAGGTTGACGTACTCGAAGACGAAGCCGAGGTTGAACCAGATGAACAGCTGGACCAGGACCGGTGTGCCGCGGAAGAACCAGATGTAGAACCAGGCGATCGAGGAGGTCACCGGGTTCTTCGACAGGCGCATCACCGAGAGGATGATGCCGCCGACCACGCCGATGAGCATCGACAGGATGGTCAGCAGCAGCGTCTCGCGCACGCCCTTGAGGATGCGCTCGTCGAAGAAGTTGTCGGGGATCGCGTTCCAGTTGATGTCGCCCTGGGCGAACGCGTAGACGATCGCGGCGAGCGCACCGATGGCGATGAGTGCGGAGACGTAGCGGCCGTAGTGGCGGACCGGGATGGCCTTGATGGCCTCGGGGCGGGAGGAGGGGGGTGTGTCCTCCGGGCCCTTCTTGGAGATGTCGCTAGTCACGAAGGTGGCCTTTCAGCGGCGGGACGGTTGCGCGGTCACTTGCCGCCGTTGATCTGGGCTTCCTTGACCGAGCCGTCCTCGACGCCCCACTTCGAGATGATCTTGTCGTAGTCGCCGTTCTTGATGATCGCATCCAGTGCGGCCTTGATCGCGTCGCGCAGCTCGGGGTTCTTCTTGGAGACCGCGATGCCGTACGGGGCGGCCTCGACCTGCTCGCCGACCAGCTCGAAGTCCTTGCCGCCGCCCGAGGTCTTGACCGCGTACGCGGCGACGGGGAAGTCCGAGGAGCCCGCGTCCGCGCCGCCCGAGCGCAGCCGCGTCTGGGCCTGCTGGTCGTTGTCGAAGGACTCGATGGCGATGTCCTTGCCGCCCTTGCACTTCTTCGACTCGGCCTTGGCCAGGTCGTGCGAGACGGTGCCGCGCTGCACCACGATCTTCTTCCCGCACAGGTCGGACCAGGTCTTGATGGACTGGTCGTCGCCCTTCTTGGTGTAGATCGAGACGCCCGCGGTGAAGTAGTCGACGAAGTCGACGCCCTCGCCGATCTTCTTGCCGGTCTCCTCGTCGATACCTTCCTGGCGGTTCTTGGTGTCGGTCATCGCCGACATCGCGAGGTCGTAGCGCTTGGAGCGCAGACCGCCCAGGAGGGTGTCGAAGGTGCCGTTGTCGAACTGGAACTTCACGCCGAGCTGCTTGCCCAGCGCGTCGCCCAGGTCCGGGTCGATGCCGACGGTCTTGCCGGACTTGTCCTTGAACTCGACCGGCGGGTAGGCGATGTCCGAACCGACCTTGATGACACCCGCGTCCCGGATGTCCTTGGGGAGCTTGTCGGCGAGCGGCGCGTTGCTCACCTTCTCGCCGCCCTCGTCCTTGCTCTTGGTCTGGTCACCGCAACCGGTCAGCAGCAGCGCGCCGGCGACCGCGATCGCGCCGACCGTGGCCATCCGGGACTTCGCGGACTTACCGGCGGTGGTACGACAGATGGAGCGTGCGGTCATGAGGGTCCTCCGGCGGATGAGGGAGTTGCCGAGCGGTCGTGCACACACCTTCGGGTGTCGCGACCTCGTGTGATGACGGCATCTTGCCATTCGGACCGTCCGATTCTGGGTGCCAGAGATGTCAAAATCGGATAACGGGTGACCCTGGGACCCACTCAGGCCAGGACAACCGGGCCGTACCGGCCTGGAACGAAGTACCGCCATTTGAGATCTTCGGTCAATCTCGGGTGAATCTCGCGATGTGGACCGGCGACGTGAGCTCTGCGGAAAATTCGGGCATGCGCCCGTCGTCGGCTCTTGTTGGACCACTACAAGGACCACGGGCACGTCAGGTAACCAATCCCACTCGCCCGTGGCCAGCGCCGTCAGGTAGAAAGGTGCGTTACACCCCTCATCCGGGGCCCGGAGCGCGTGTGCGGCGCGCTCGCGTGTCTGTACCTCCCTCCGCCGACAGGCGGGGAACAGACGCGGTGCCCGCCCACTTCTCAACCAGGAGTGGACACCCTCAACTGATGATTTAAGACTTAAGGGGTAAGACAAGTGGCAGCGGAGATCGTCAATCCTCGCAGCGACAGCAGTACGGGTCACGAAGGCGCTGAAGAGCCCTTCGATCCGGCGTTCGCGCTGCACCGTGGCGGCAAGATGGCCGTGCAGGCCACTGTGCCGGTGCGGGACAAGGACGACCTGTCCCTGGCGTACACGCCTGGCGTCGCGAAAGTGTGCACCGCGATCGCCGAGCAGCCGGAGCTGGTGAACGACTACACATGGAAGTCGAACGTCGTGGCCGTGGTCACCGACGGCACGGCCGTGCTCGGCCTCGGTGACATCGGCCCCGAAGCCTCCCTCCCGGTGATGGAGGGCAAGGCCATTCTGTTCAAGCAGTTCGGCGGCGTGGACGCGGTTCCGATCGCGCTCGCGACGACGGACGCGGACGAGATCGTCGAGACCGTGGTGCGCATGGCGCCGTCCTTCGGTGGCGTGAACCTCGAGGACATCTCGGCGCCGCGCTGCTTCGAGATCGAGCGCAAGCTCCAGGAGCGGCTCGACATTCCCGTCTTCCACGACGACCAGCACGGCACGGCGGTCGTGACGCTCGCCGCGCTGCGGAACGCGGCGCGGCTGACCGGGCGCACGCTCGGCGAGCTGCGTGCCGTGATCTCCGGCGCGGGTGCGGCCGGGGTCGCCATCGCCAAGTTCCTGCTCGAGGCGGGCCTCGGCGATGTGGCGGTCGCGGACCGCAAGGGCGTCGTGAGCCGGGACCGGGACGACCTCACCCCGGTCAAGCGTGAGCTCGCGGAGATCACCAACAAGGCCGGGCTCAGCGGTTCGCTGGAGAGCGCGCTCTCGGGTGCCGATGTGTTCATCGGCGTCTCGGGCGGCACCGTCCCCGAGCCCGCGGTCGCCTCCATGGCGCCGAACTCGTTCGTGTTCGCCATGGCCAACCCGAACCCCGAGGTGCACCCCGACATCGCCCACAAGTACGCGGCGGTCGTCGCGACCGGGCGTTCGGACTACCCGAACCAGATCAACAACGTGCTCGCCTTCCCCGGCATCTTCGCGGGCGCGCTGCAGGTCCGGGCGTCGCGGATCACCGAGACGATGAAGATCGCCGCCGCGGAGGCGCTGGCCGGTGTGGTGGGCGATGAGCTGTCCGCCGATTACGTGATCCCCTCGCCGTTCGACGAGCGGGTCGCACCGGCTGTCACTGCTGCCGTGGCCGCGGCCGCGCGTGCCGAGGGCGTTGCCCGCCGCTGATTTTCTCTGGCCCCTGGGCCTTGGGCCCCGTCACTGTGGCGGGGCCCAACGCTTTCCCACCCGCCCACCCGTTCTGTCGCATGAACGGGTGGGCGTGCTCGTGGAGCGGGACGCGTGTCACAGGGGCTGCTGGTTACGTGCGGGTAGGGCGCGCGCCTATCGTCTGCCACATGTTCGCTGCCTACGCCGCCCGCATCGACCGTGACCAGCCGCTCAGTGGCCTCGAGTTGGGGGAGCGTCCCGCCCCCGATGCCAGGCCCGGCTGGTCGACCGTGAACGTCCGGGCCGCCTCCCTCAACCATCACGACCTGTGGTCCCTGCGCGGGGTCGGTCTCCCCGAGGGGAGGCTGCCGATGATCCTGGGCTGTGACGCCGCGGGGATCGACGAGGACGGCAACGAGGTCGTCCTGCACTCCGTCATCGGCCAGACCGGGTACGGGGTCGACGCCGGCGAGGGCCGCTCGATCCTCACCGAGAAGTACCAGGGGACGTTCGCCGAGCAGGTCTCCGTGCCCACGTGGAATCTGCTGCCGAAGCCGAAGGAGCTGTCGTTCGCCGAGGCGGCCTGTCTGCCGACCGCGTGGCTCACCGCGTACCGCATGCTCTTCACCAATGCCGGTGTACGCCCCGGGGATTCGGTCCTCGTCCAGGGAGCCGGTGGCGGCGTCGCCACGGCCGCGATCGTGCTCGGCAAGGCGGCGGGGCTCCGGGTCTTCGCCACGAGCCGCGACGAGGCCAAGCGGAAGCGGGCCCTGGAGCTCGGTGCGGTCGAGGCCGTCGAGTCCGGCGCGCGGCTTCCTCAGCGGGTGGACGCCGTCATCGAGACGGTGGGGGCGGCGACGTGGTCGCACTCCATCAAGTCCCTCAAGCCGGGCGGCACTCTGGTGATCTCGGGCGCGACGAGCGGGGACCGGCCCTCGCACGCGGAGCTGACCCGGGTCTTCTTCCTGGAGCTGAAGATCGTCGGTTCGACGATGGGGTCCAAGGACGAACTGGAGGACCTGCTGTCCTTCTGCGCCGCCACGGGCGTACGTCCCGTCATCGACGAGGTGCTGCCGCTGGACCGGGCACGCGAGGGCTTTGAGCGCATGGAGTCCGGCGAGCAGTTCGGCAAGATCGTGCTCGAGGTCGGCTGACCGCGGGCCGCTGCGGTCAGGCATCACGCCGGACACCGCCTTCACCCTTCACCTCACCTATGTCAACTGTGGTTGACATCCACTCCCTGTCAACGTAAGTTGACGTGCATGACCGAAGCTACGGATCTCGCCGAGCGTGCGGGTGACCGTGACCCACGAGTCGGACTGCGGGCCGTCTCCGCGCTGCGGAGGCTGGTGGAGCAGTTGGAGGCCGTGCAGGTGCGCAGTGCGCGTCAGCAGGGCTGGTCGTGGCAGGGGATCGCCGCGGAGCTCGGAGTGAGCAGGCAGGCCGTGCACAAGAAGTACGGGAGGCAGTGATGTTCGAGCGGTTCACGAAGGACGCCCGCGCCGTGGTCAAGGGTGCGGTCGAGCATGCCGAGGGCGAGGGTGCGGGATCCGTCGACGACGGGCACATGCTGCTCGCGCTGCTCGACCGCGAGGCGAGCCGGGCGTCCTTCGCCCTGGCCTCGCTCGGGGCCACGCGCCGCCGGGAATCGATCGAGGACGCGCTGGGTGAGGCGCGGCGCCGCGGGGGCCTCTCGCAGGCCGACACGGAGGCGCTGGCCGGGCTCGGTATCGACGTGTCCGAGATCGTCTCCCGGGTCGAGGAGAGCCACGGCGTGGGCGCGTTGGCGGGCGGCGGGCGCAGGGCCGGGCGTCCGGGCCGGGGCTGGAGCGGGCACCGGCCCTTCACCCGCGAGGCCAAGGACACCCTGGTGAAATCCCTGCGCATGGCCACCGCGCGCAGGGACCGGCAAATCGGCGACGAGCACATCCTGTTCGCCCTGACGGTCCGCCCCGGACTCGTCAGCGAGGTCCTCGCGGATCATGGCGTGACGCACGAGGCGGTGGAGAGGGTCCTGTACGGCGGGGGCGCCGAGTAGGCGGGGCGTTGTGGCGCCGAGCGGACTCGGCGCCACAACACCCCGCCGGGCCCGAAGCTTTGGTGCGCGCCGGGGCAGGCGGGATTGCGTCGTGGGGCTGAGTGCCGCGCGTTGTGCAGGGCCCTGACGTCCCCCCTGGGCGGCGGTGGTGCGCTGCCCTCTGCCGACCGCTCAGGTCACCGCTTCGATGTGCGCAGTGTCGCGGCGATGTGGGCCGCCGCCGAAGACAAGTGGCGGCGGGCGTCGCGGAGTTGGTCCTCCGTCACGCCCTGGTCCCGGGCCGCGTCACGGATGTCGTCGCGGAAGCGGTCCAGAAGGCGGTCCAGGTCGCGAGCCGGATGGCCGGTGGTGTCCTCCTGGGCCCAGTCAGGGACGTACTCCGTGGGGACCTCGTCCTCGCGGGCAGCCGTGAACTTGGGCTCCTCGGCGGCGGGCCGCGCGCCCTTGCGGCCGAAGTCCTTGCCCACATCCTTGCCGAACTCGCCGAACTCCTTGGCCAGTTCCGTAAGCCCCTCGCGGACCCCCGTCGGCCAGTCGCCCCGCGTGAAGTGTTCCTGCACCTGGTCCTGGACGCGCCGTGCGATGCGCTGCACCTCGTCCTGCACCTGGGCGCGCGCCGTCTCCTGCGCGTCCTGGGCCTGGCGGCGGGCGCGCTGGGCGTCCTCACGGGCTCTGCGGGTCTCGTCCTTCGCGCGCCGTGCCTGTTCCTTCCACTCCTGCTTGGCGCGCTTGAACTCCTCCTTGGCCTGGCGCCAGCCCTCCTTGTCGCCCCAGGAGCCGTCGAAGAAGTCGGCGGGGTCGGGGAAGCCCTTGCCGGCACCGGCCCCGGCACCGTTCTTGCCCTCGGGTGTGCCGCCGGATGCGCGCGCCTCCTTGGCCGCCTCCCGCATCTCGCGGCGCAGCTCACCGGCCGCGCCCCGCACGCCGTCCCGGATCTCGGCGGCGAGCTCGGCGACGGAATCGCGGATCTCCAGCTCCAGGTCGGCCAGCTCACCGCTGCGGTCGGCCAGTTCGGCGCGGCCCGCGTCCGTGATGGCGTACACCTTCCGGCCGCCCTCCGTGGTGTGCGTGACCAGGCCCTCGGCCTCCAGCTTCGCCAGGCGCGGGTAGACCGTCCCCGCCGAAGGTGCGTACAGCCCCTGGAAGCGCTCTTCCAGGAGGCGGATCACCTCATAGCCGTGGCGCGGGGCCTCGTCGAGGAGCTTCAGCAGGTACAGGCGCAGTCGGCCGTGGGCGAACACGGGGGCCATTTCAGAGCACCTTCTTGTCGGTCGGGGCGGCGTCGTCGGTCGGGGGGACCGCGTCGTATGGATCTTCCTCCCTCGGCGGCCTGCGCAGCAGCGCGATGGCCCCCGAGACCGTCGTCGCCTTGAGCTTTCCGCTGCCCGAGCCCAGGCGGCCGGTGATCCTCTTCGCTCCCCACTGGCCGCTGACCCGCAGGTCCTCGAACGCGTTGGACACCGCGCCGCTCGCGGTGTTCGCCTCCACGTCCGCGTCCGTCGGATGGGGCAGCCGGATCGCGATCTCGCCCGAGACGCTCGTCAGGCCGATGTCGGTCGGGGCGCCCGCCGGGTCGAGGTCCACGATCATCGAGCCGCTCACCGATTCGGCCCGAACGGAGGATCCCGCACCCTCGAAGACGGTCAGGTCACCGGAGACCGAGTTGAACCGCAGATCGCCGGTGATGCCCTGCGCCTCCACGCTGCCCGAGACCGTGTCGGCGCGGACCGGGCCCGAGAGGCCGACGAGGGTCGTGTCGCCGGTGACGCCCTTGACCTCCGTGCGCCCCTCGACCCCCGAGACCACGGCCCCGGCCCCGACGACGCCCACCTCGACGCGGGTGCCCGCCGGGACGGCCAGGGAGACCACGACACTGCGACGCCAGCCCTTGCGGTCGAGCCACTTGAGGAAGCCCTTCCAGGGCAGGTCGTCATACGCGACCGACAGGATGCCGTCCGACTGCGTGACGGTCAGCGGCGGCCCCTCGATCTCGGAGACCTCGAGCCGGGCGGAAACTTCGTCGGTGCCCACGACGTTCACTGTTCCGTTGACGACGCGCACATGGAGTGTCGTCACGGGGGCGTCGAACGTGAGCTTCTGGGGCTCGGCGACGGACCACTCTGACATCGGGCTGACCTCCTCGGACGAGCTGGGCTGCGGTGGGCGGGAGGGCCGGGGCCCGGATCGCAACGCGCCATATCGCGTCTCTGAGATACACGATATATCGCGGTAACGGAAAGTCAAGACACCGTCGCTTCTCTGCGCTAAATATGGTGATTTGACCTAGCGTGGGGCCATGTCGTCCGAAGCTTTCGAGCACGCCGCCGCCGGTGCGCTGCTGCTCTGCCGGGCCGAACCCGACGTGGTCGAGCCCGCCGCCCGCCTGTTGCGCGAACGGATGCTGCTCGCCGAGGCGGGGCACGAGTGGAGCGTGCTCGTGCCCGAGGGCAAGCCCTGGCTGCACGGTGACGAGCCGGTGGACCGGGTCCTCACGGGGTGGGCCACCGCCCTCGCCGTCGGGTCGACCTGGCCGGTGCTCGCGCTGTGGTGGGACTCCGACCGCTCCGGCTGCACCCTCGCGGCGGGCTTCCGGCGCACCGTCGAATACGTGTGGCTGGCGAACGGGACGCCTGTCGGTGAGGACGAGGCGCTGCGCACCTTCGCCGCGCGGCTCGGCCTCGACCCCGTCCTGGACATGCAGTCCCTTGAGGCCCTGGGGCGCCCCGATACGGAGGCCGACGCCCGCGCACGTCTCCTTGGGCTGCTCGCCGTTCTCGCGCGGGCAGGGGTGGCGCTGCCGGCCGGCCTCGGCCCCGGGGAGCCCGCGGACCGGCTGCGCGCGGTGGCGCGGGTGGTGCCGGGTGTGCGGGAGGTCGAGTGGTCGGGG